>JBCBZW010000129.1 GCA_039815145.1 Pseudomonadota bacterium | reverse complement strand
CGCGATCCGTTGGCGCTACGAGCACGAACTCACCACGAAGGAGTTCTGCTGCGGGCCGGCCAACCGCGGCGTTGCCGTCACTGACGACCGCGTCTACATGGCCACCCTGGACGGTCAGCTGGTCGCCCTCGATACGGCCACCGGTGAGCTCGCCTGGCGCGCGCCGATCGTGGACGCGGAAGCGCGCAACGAGCAGGCCCAGGCACGGGAGGCCCTAACACCGCTGATCGGTGACAGCACCTTCAGCGGGGCGACGGTGACCGGGGGCACGGGCTACAGCGCCAACATGGCGCCGCAGGTGGTGGGCGACACGGTGCTCGTCGGTATCACCGGTGCGGGCTACGGCTTGCACTTGGATCTCGAGCGCGAGGCGGGTGAAGCCCTCTCGGTGGTGGGGCTGGCGGGCGGTCTCAACGGCCTGCGCGGTTTTCTGGTGGCCTACGACGCGCAGACGGGCGAGGAACGCTGGCGTTGGTACAGCGTGCAGGGGCCCGACTGGGCGGGCGACTACGCCGAGCAGACCGCCTACGGCGTGGACCTCGCCGATCGAGACGGCGCCGACGAACGCGCCCGCGCCGATGAGTTTGCCGAATCCTGGCGCCTCGGCGGCGGGTCGATCTGGACCACGCCCGCGGTGGATCTGGAGCTTGGCTTGCTCTACATCGGTACGGGCAACCCCGCGCCGCAGATGGCCGGCGAGTCCCGCCCGGGCGACAACCGCGACACGGTGAGCCTGGTCGCCCTCGACCTGAAGACCGGTCGCGAGGCCTGGGCCTACCAGCAGGTGCCCCACGACGTATGGGGCTACGACGTGGCCAGCCCACCGGTGCTGGCCAGCGTCTTCATCGACGGCGCCGTCCGCGAGGTGGTCGCTCAGGCCAGCAAGACCGGATGGGTGTTCATGCACGACCGGCGCACGGGTGAGCTGCTCCAGCGCTCCGAGCCCTTCGTGCCCCAGCGCAACCTGTTCCGCGCGCCCTCCGCCGAGGGCGTTGAGGTGGCGCCGGCAATCCTGGGCGGCGCATCCTGGTCACCGATGGCCTACTCGCCCGTGAGTTCGAGCTTCTTCGTCGCCGCCATCCATCAGCCCGCCACCTACTACGTGCGTTCGCTCGACGATTCGGACGGCCCGTGGCGCAGCTACGCGTACATGGAGTTGAGCGGTGAGGAGCGCTGGGGTCTGCTATCCGCTCTGGACGCCCGCACGGGCCGCCTGCGCTGGCAGCAGCGCACGGCGGAGCCGCTCGTGGGGGGCGTGCTTGCCACGGCGGGCGGGCTGCTCTTTTGCGGTGAGGGTGACGGCCACTTCAACGCCTACGATGCGGACAGCGGCGATCGCCTCTGGCGCTGGCAGGCGCCCTACGGCGTCAATGCGCCGCCCGTGACCTACTCCGTGGCTGGCCGCCAGTACGTGACCGTGGCGGCCGGCGGCAACGCCCTGTTCGGCTTTGCCACGGGGGATGCCATTCTGACCTTCGCGCTGCCGCAGAGCGATCGTATTCGTTAGCTCGATCGAGATGTCCTACTCGGGGTGCTCGCCGATCCGTCAGGTCGGCTCACCGAGGCTCAGTGGCGAACGTCGTAGACGTAGAGTCGTGCGTCCTCGTCGCAGACGACGTACAAGCGCTTGCGTTGCGCATCGTAGGCGACCCCTTCCGCTTTCGATATCTGCCGGTACTGACCGTTCTTGGCGTACCCGAGGGGAGCGCTGTGCAGGACGCGCCCAGCGGCGGGATCGTAGAGGAAGACGCGACGGGCACGGTCGCTCACGATCCAGAACGCTCTGCGCGTGGTGTCGTAGCAAAGACCCGAGAAATCCAGACGATCGCCGGCGACGTCATCGTCGACGAACCCGTTCGTCTCACCCAGGCTGGTATGGCTGCAAACCGCCGCGAGATCCGCGCTGATTTCGATCAGCAGGCCCGGTGAGCCTTCCTTCAGTGCGAAGAGCCTGGCGGTGTCATTGTTCCAAGCGAGGCCCTCCAGCCCCTTGTTCGCATCGCTGCCGGCGAAGAGGTGAGCGATCGCCTCATACCCCGCCATATCCGCCAGGCGCCGTCGTCGCGTCACCTTCTCGGACGCCAGATCGAGGCACAGGACTTCGTTGGTGTCCTCGCATACCGCGTAGAGCGTGCTGCCGTCGGCCCCGGTGGTGATCGCCTCGAGGCCACTCACGGGTACCTCGAACGAGTGGTCACGAAGGAGCTTACCCTCGGGGTCCAGCCGGAGTATTCGCTTGGTGTCGTCGCTGACCGTCCACAGCCCGTCACCGCCTGAAGCCAGCGCCAGGCCCGACGGCTCGGTCAAGCCGAGCGACTTGTCCTTGATGGCGAAGCGGCGCAGCAGCGTAAGGTGAAACATCGCTATCGGGCAGACGGCGCTCGACTGTGTCGTCGCGGGTCAGTCCAGTTCGACCGTGCGATCCAAGGTCTGGCAGATCAGCCCGCGCGGCAGATCCAGCTTGTCCGCCACCTCGTCCATGACCGCCCGCTCCGGCTCGCCCACGTGGTCCTCGGCGCCGGCGATCAGGCACAGATCGCGCAGGAGCTGCGTGCGCTGGGATGAGCTCGCCTGCTCGCGCACCGTGTCCAGGCGCGCGTCCAGCTCGGCGACGGTCTTCTCCACATCGATGCGATCGTTGAGGCTGCCCGCGCCGAAGAACTTCTCGAACACCTCGGTCTCCGCCTCGGTGATCTCGCCATCGGCGTTCGCCACCGCCAGGGCGGCGGCGAAGAGGGCCCGGCGCATCGACTCCGCGACGGCGGTGCGCCCTTCCAGGTAGGAGGGCTCCATCAAGCTCATGATCGATTGCACGGCCACCTCCAGCTGATCCTTCGGTGTGCCACCGGATCGCGCCAGGGCGGAGCGATAGAAGAGCGCCAGGGCCTTCACGCGCAGGGGGCTGAAGGGGTGGGTGGAGAACCAATCCTCCTTCGGCGCGCCCTGACCCGGTTCGCCGTCGTGCACCTGCATCTCGTCGACCTGGCGCAGGAAGTCGTCGAGCTGGAAGGCGATGGTGCGATCGCTGAGGCCTGAGGCGAGTTTGAACAGGGCCTTGGCCACGCTCTGGAGCTTCTCCGTGCAATGGGCGCCGGCGCGATCGGCGGAGATCTCGGCGTAGCGAGACCAGGCGAAGAGCTCCAGGGCCAGGCGAGCGTCGGGCTTCTGGCGACCGCGCAGCACGTAGCCGATGGGGATGTCGTGGTGGCGGTAGAGGTGGTGGCCGAGCTCGTGGCCCATCACGAAGCCGAGCTCCGCATCATCGAACTGCTCCAGGAGGCTGGAGGCGAACATGATGAACAGGCGCCCGTCCTCGGGCTTGAAGCACGCCGCGTTGTACTGGGGGCTCGCGAAGACGTAGAGCTCGACGGGTATCTCGATGCCGAGGCGCTCGATGCAGCGCTCAGCGATCTTGTGCACGTGGGGCGCCATGCGTTCGCTCAGGCGCACGGACGTCGCCAGCAGGTGGCGCCGGATCTTGAGCGACCCTTGATCCTCGGCACGCTGCGCCAGGTGGGTGTTGACCCGCTGGATGTCGGGGTGCTCGAGCAGCTGTTGGTAGAGCTTGAGGTCGTTGCTGCAGCGGATGTCGTGGGCGTTCATGGCGGTCCTGCGGTCTCAGTCTAGGTCTTCAAGGCATCGAATTCTGATAGGTGCTGGAGCATCGCGTAGATGGGGCGTTCCGCTTCCTCGCGCGTGTCGGCCTCCGACAGGTGCTTGATGGACTCGACGATGGCGATCCACCAGCGCATGTGCCCGGTGCTCAGCTGCGCGGCGATGTCGATCAGATCCTGGGCCATCGGCAGGGTGGAGATGGCGGCGCGCTTGAGTTCGACCAGCGTGTCCGTGTCCAGGTCCATCTTCTGCATCGAGTCCATCAGGCGCAGCACGACCTTGGGTTGGGTCTCGAGGTCTCGCGTGGTGGCGGGCTCCGCATCGGCGTCCAGGTAGGCGAGGTCGAGGTGCGATAGGAAGTCGCGCAGGGCGCCGCGCAGGCTGAGCCATAGCTCACGCCGGCGGTCCATCTCGCGCAGCTGTTGCACGAAGGTCAACAGGCCCACGAGGAAGAAGCCCTCGAGGCAGAACCCGATGAGCTCCGGCAGCAGGTTCTCATGCACCGCGGCGCCGCCGGCCTGGCCGATGAACAGGATGTAGAGGCCGATGCCACCCACGCCGAAGATGGCCAGCGGCAGGGCGAGCAGCCAACGGCTCATTCCTCGGCCTCCTCAGGGGCGTCGACGAACGCTTCGATCACGCGGATGATCTTGCGCGCCTGCGCCGCACTGAGATCCGTCGGTAGGTTCTGGATGTACACCACCTCGTCGCCGCCAAGGGGCACTGGGATGACGTCCGGCCGGGCGTTGGTGATGCTGAGCTTGGCCCGTTCGAGGGCTTGCTCCTCCTGGGTGCGGGTGCGCCGCGCGCTCGCCGAGCGACGCTCGCTGGCGCTCGCCACGAACTGATCGGGGTTCTCCACGAAGCGGAAGTAGTCGGTGAGCGCATCGCGCATGCGCTTCTCGTAGACCCGCAACACCTCGGGCCGCATCGTGCTGTCCACCTTCTGACAGCGGGTCACGAGCGTGCTCACGTCGAGCTGGCGCAGGTCTGCCCGCTCCACGGTGGTGAGTTGAGCGAACAGGCGTTGGGCAGCTTGGAGGCGACTGCGGGCCGTGGC
Organism: Pseudomonadota bacterium; assembly: GCA_039815145.1. Lineage (NCBI taxonomy): Bacteria > Pseudomonadati > Pseudomonadota > Pseudomonadota bacterium. Next base: position 9,591 of record JBCBZW010000129.1, on the reverse strand, counting down.
CGGGTTCATGCGCCCGGCCATCGCCGCTTCCTTCAGGAACGCGAGTAGGCCTTCCGGGGAGTAGTCCGTGCTCATCGGTCGTGTCCTGCGGTCCCGGCTTGGTCTGCGGGGTTCGTGCGAATTTGAAAGTGGCTCACTCGCACTTTAGCAGGAGCTTGTCGTCGAGCTAGTGGCCTGTCCTAGCCGGACAGGCTGCTAGTTCCCCGCGAGGGTGGCGAAGGCCGTGCGGGTGAGATTCTCGTGGCCGCCATGCAGGGCCACCACGTCATCCTCGATACGAATGCCGCCGAAGGGCGTTAGCTGCTCGACGAGCCCCCAGTTCACGTGCTGGCTCGTATCGCCGGCGCGCAAGGACGCGAGCAGGGAGGGGATGAAGTAGAGCCCCGGCTCGATCGTCACCACCTCGCGCTCGCGCAGCTTGCGCGTGAGGCGCAGGAAGGGATGCTCCTGAGGCGGGTCGACGCGCCCACCCTCGGGCTTGGGTTGGAAGCCACCCACATCGTGCACCTGGAGGCCGAGGTAATGGCCCAACCCATGGGGGAAGAAGGCGCGCGTGATGCCGGCCTCGACGGCTCCTTCGTGGGTGATGCCGTGGATCAAATCAGCCTCATCCAGCACGCGGGCCAGCTTCTCGTGGCAAAGCAGCTGCAAGTCGACGTAATCGAGCCCGGCTTTCACCTCGGCGCAGATCATCTGTTGCAGGCGTTCCATGGCCGCCAGGAGGCTGGCGAAGGGGCCGCCCTCGGCGTCCGTGGTGTGGGTGCGGGTGATGTCGCTGGCGTAGCCATCGGCCATGGCGCCGGCATCGATCAGGAAGGTGCGGTGTTCGGCCGGCGCCTGGCGTTCGCGCTTCTGGTAATGAAGGATCGCCGCGTTTTCGTTCAGGCAGACGATGCTCGGGTAGGGCAGGTCCGCGTCCGTGGCGTCGATCGCCCGCAGGTAGTGCTGGTGGATCTGGTACTCGGTGGCGCCGGCCGCGAAGGCGGCGGCGGCGGCTTGGTGCGCTCGTGCACCTAGTACATTCGCTTGGCGCAGGCAGGCGAGTTCGTAGTCCGTCTTGACCGAGCGGGCGAAGTTCAGGCGGCGCACGAGCTCGGGCGGATTCAGGGTGGCGTGGGTGCAGGCGGGCGGCACCTGGTCGGCCTCGCCGAGCCAGGCGCAGCTGCCGCCGTCGCCGAGCTGGCGCACGATGTCGTTCACATCGTCGGCCACGATCACGTCGAAGGCCGCTTGCACCATCGGTGCCGGGGGTTCGGGGGCGGCGTGCCAGAAGTCACCGGGTTGGTGGCAGAACAGGCGCGGCCGCTCGCCACGCAGGAACACGATCGCGTGCCCCGGGGCGTTCATCGGCACCCAGGAGCGGAAGTGTGCGGTGGCCCGGAAGGGGTAGGCCGAGTCGTCGAAGGGCAGCATGCGCTCGACGCCGGCGAAGACCACCACGCGGTCGAGGTTGGCCGCCTTGAGGGCCTCCTCGTAGCGCGATGCCATCGTCTCCACGTGGGCAGCGTAATCTTGGGCGAGTGAGGCCATGAGCGATCGTTTCCGTGAGCAGCTAAGCGTGTGTCAGCCCATGCTCGTGGGCTGTGGGTCAGATGTCCAGGCTCGCCTCGACGGTGCGGGTGGCGAGCAGCAGCGGGTGGTCCGTATCGGCTTCCGCCAGGGCGGTGTTCACGGCGGCTAGATACGGTGCCGCGGCGGCGTCTTCGCCCTCGCGCTGGAGCAGCTTGGCCATGCCGAGGTTGGCTTCGACGTTGGCCGGGTAGCGGGCTAGCACGAACTCGAAGTTGCTGCGCGCATCGGCCAGGCGTCCCTGCGCCATGTAGAAGTCGGCGAGCTGGGTGGCGATCTCGAACTCCAGACTCTCGTCCTGGATGCGCTGAATCGAGGCCAGGTACGTGGCCCGTGCCTGCTCCAGTTCGGCGATGGCTTCGTCAGGCTCGCCGCGCAAGGCGAGCACGCGCCCCGAGTAGTAGCCGACGTAGGCCTTCATGTGGTCGATCCCGAGGGTGTCGAGCAGCTCGCCCGCCGCTTCGCCGTGGATCGTTGCCGCTTGGGGATCCCCCATGGCCACAGCCACCTTCAGGTAGCCCACGTCCAGCAGGGTGTTCAGGGGCGGTTGCAGCTGCGCTTCGTGCCCGCGCAGCATCTCCACCGCCTCCTCGACTTGGCCCGCCATCACGTAGTGGTCCACGTACTCCACCCACACGCCCATGATCACGTCGATGGGGGCCATGAACTGGGTGGCCTGCTCGGCGAGCTCGGGCAGCGCGGCGAGCACGGCGTCCTCCTGACCGCGCTGGCTGAGGTAGGCGATGCGCTGGCGCAGGACGGCGGCGTGCTGGCGTGGCGTGGCGGCGATCTGCGCCGCCTCGTCGAGGCGCGCCAGGGCGGCGTCGTAGCGGCCCTCACGCAGGTCGAGTTCGGCCAGGTTGAGGGTGGGGTCGACCATGCCGCGGGCCACGATCACCGCGCGTTCGAAGAAGGCCCGCGCGCGGGCCAGATCGCCCTCGCGGCGGTGCAGGTTGCCCAAGCTGTTGAGCGGGCCCGGGTCATCGGGGGCGACCTCGGCGTAGCGCGTGTAGTACTCGATCGCGGCCTCGCGATTTCCCCCGAGCTCGTGCAGGTAGGCGATCTTGGCCAGCAACCAGGTTTCCCGCGGATCCAGATCGATCGCGCTCTCGTAGGACTGCAGCGCGTTGGTCGGATCGTTCTGCCCGTAGAGGTAGGCGGATCCCAGGTACATGTAGGCCACGGGATCGTTCGGGTGCAGCTCGGTCCAGGTCTCGTAGGTGGCCAGCTCCTTGTCTCGATCGCCGCGGAACACGTAGTTCATGCCCTTGGCGACGAAGCGCTCGCGATCGTTCAGCTTGTAGTCGTGGCGCAGGGCGGTCTGCATCGCCATGCCGCCGTCGAGCATCATGCCGCTCTCGAACAGCGTACGGCCCATGGTCAGGTGAGAGACGGCGAAGGACGGGTCCTCCAGTACCGCCTGCTGCCACAGGGCGAGGGCGCGGTCGCGATCGCTGTCGAGCATCTGCGCGGTCACGCCGTTGGTGTGCTTTTCGAAGGCGCTTAAGGAATTGGTCAGGCGGTCGGCGGTGGGCAGGTCGACGAAGACCTCCTCACCCTCCGGCAAGTTGAGGGACGAGAACATCTGTGCGGTCACGGCATCGATGGCGGCGAAGAGACCCGCACCGTCGGCGCCGATGTCCTGGCGCATCTCGCGCACGACTCGCGAGGAGGCGGTGTCGTAGAGCAGTGCCACCAGGTCGGTCGAGTCGCCCGCCTCGTTGGGCTCCAGGCGCCCGCCGACGAAATACTCCATCAAGCCCTTGTCCGCGATCGTGCGCTTGAGGGCGACAGGCACGTCCAGACCATCGTCGAAGCCGGCCTTGCGCAGCTGGAACATCCCGTAGGCCTCCATGCCGACGAAGGGCGTCCAGGCTTTGACGTAGGGGTGCTGCGTGAGGTCGGCGTAGAGGGCGATGGTGGCGCCGTACTGCATCCAGTCGAGGCGCTCATCGCCCGTGTCGTTGTCGAAGAAGAACAGGGTGATCCCCTGGCTCAAGGCTTGGGAGACGACGGGGCGAGTCATGGTCTCGCCGCTCGGGTCGGTCACCGTGCGCGTCTCGAACACTTGGGTGGGTGCTTCTTGCGCCCCGTTGAAGGGCTGCCCGAAGAACAGTGTGCCGATCAGGGCGATGCTGAGCAGGCCGTTGGCGGGGATCGCCAGCTTCTCCGTGAGGGTCCACTCCTGGTGTCCCGGTTCGCCGTGGTTGCGCGCCAGCAGGGCGACGGTGGGCGTGAAGGACAGCAGGCCGATGAGGGTCAGGTCGACCACGCGGTCCGGTAAGTTGTAGCGCCCCACGAGCCAGTCGGCGAATTCGACGGCGACCCAACAGGCACCCATGTAGAGGCCTACGGTTCGCAGCATCGGCCAGGTAATCAGCTTTTTGGTCACGGGGGCATTCACCGCACTGGTTGCTCAGGTGTATTTCGCCATTATAAGACGGCGGATAGCGGCTGCCGTTCCCCGCGGTGGGCAAAGCGTGCGCCAGCCCGCGAAGGGGGAGCCTTACGCCTGCCCCTCGTGCAGCGCGCGCAGGCGTTTGGCCAGGGCGGGCCCGGTGGCCTCATCTTCGTGCTTGAAGAAGACGTACGCCCGCGCGATGTCGAGGGCGCGCAGACGCGCCAGCCACTGCGTGAGTTCCTGGTCGGTGTAGGACACCGCCCGCAGGCGCAGATAAGCGTGCCTGGCCGTGGCGACGAGCAGATCCTCGGGCGCCGCCTGGGCTGTGTCTTCCTCTGCCTCCGGGTCTGGCGCCGTGTGGCTCACGCACAAGGCGTGGCCAGCCTGCGCCAGCGCCTCGACCGTCTCCTCGCACTGCCACGAGGGGTGGCGAAACTCGAAGGTCACGTTCAGGTCCGCCGGCAGCAACGCCTGAAAGGCCTGCAAGCGCTCCAGGTCCAGGCGCAGAAACGGTGGCAGCTGGAACAGGATGCCCCCCAAGCGCTGCTCGAGCACCGACGTGGTGTCCAGCAAGTAGCGGGTCTCTTCCTCCGCCTCTACAAGACGCTTCAGGTGCGTGATCCGTCGCGACGCCTTGATGAAGAATCGAAAGTGCTCGGGCACCTGCGCCGCCCAGCGGGTGAGTACGTCTTTCTTAGGTAAGCGATAGAAGGTGTTGTTGATCTCCACCGCCGGCAGCGCCTGGGCGTAGCACTCGAGCATTGCGGCGGGTTTGGTCTTCTCGGGGTAGAAGGTGCCTACCCACTCCTTGTAGCTGTAGCCGCTGGTGCCTTCGAGTAGCTCCACGGGCGCCTCACCTAACGATATTCCCGCAGGCGACGCAGGAGTACCTCGCCCGCCTCGTCCAGGGTGCGACCCCAGGCGATGATGCCGTCTTCATGCCCGCCCATGATGGCGATGCGATCCTCAGCGAAGCGCGTCTCACGGTAGAGGCGACCGAGCTCCCCAGCCATGGCGGGCGTGCCGTAGGCGACGTCCGTGCCGGTGGTGGGCCAGTCGTCGCGGTAACGTTGCCAGGCCTGGGCATCGTGGACGTGGAAGACGGCGCCGCAACTGGGGATCGCCGCGTAGAGCGCCATGTGCGCCAGGGTCTCCGAGGAGGGCTCGACGGGGCCGCGAGCGCGCACACGATTCGCCTGCAGGTCGTAGGCGATCACCTCCGTGTAGTTCGACGGCTTGAGCCGGGGCAGGTGACCGGTTTGCGTGCCCGTCATCAAGACGTGGCCGTTCGCAAGCTTGGCACTGACGTTGCCGTAGCCGACGCCCGCGTCGACGTACTCGCCGATGAGGCGCGCGTCGAACAGCCGTGAGCGCCAGGCGTTGAGCCCCAGCAGCGTGCTGTCCTCCGCCGGGGGCGGGGCTCGCTCGAGATCCGAGCGGAACTTGATGACCCCCTCATCGATGCTCATCAGTGCACCCGTTTGAAACGGGCGCGCAGGGCCTGTTCGCTCGCGTCCACCACGCCGCGCTCGGTGATCAGCGCGCTGACCAGGCGGGCGGGGGTGACGTCGAAGGCCGGGTTCGCGCAGTCGCTCGCGGCGGGGGTGATACGCACCCGTTGGGTCTTGCCGCCGGCCGTCTGGCCGTACACTTCGCTCACCTCCGTGCTGTCGCGCTCTTCGATAGGTACCTCACGTAATCCATCGCTCAAGGTCCAGTCGATGGTGGATGAGGGGAGGGCGACGTAGAAGGGGATGTCGTTGTCGAAGGCGGCCAGGGCCTTCAGGTAGGTGCCGATCTTGTTGCAGACATCGCCCGTGCAGGTCACCCGGTCGGTGCCGACGATGCACATGTCCACGAGGCCGTGCTGCATGAGGTGTCCGCCGGCGTTGTCCACGATCACCGTGTGCGCAATGCCCGCCTGGGCGAGTTCCCAAGCGGTGAGCTGCGCGCCCTGGTTGCGCGGCCGCGTCTCGTCTACCCACACGTGGACGGGGATGCCCTCCTGGTGCGCCAGGTAGATCGGTGCCGTGGCCGTGCCCCAGTCCACCGTGGCGAGCCAGCCGGCGTTGCAGTGGGTGAGGATGTTCACGGGTTCGCCATGGCGCTGGTCCTGCTGGCGGCGGATGAGCGCCAGGCCGTGTTCGCCGATGCTGCGATTGGTCTGCACGTCCTCCTCGCAGAGGGTCTCGGCGGCAGTGCGCAGGCGGGCCACTTGCTGCTCGAGATCCTGGCAATCGGCCACGCTCGCGAGCATGCGATCGATGGCCCAGGCCAGGTTGACGGCGGTCGGGCGCGCGGCGCGCAGTTCCGCCGCCGCCTGCGCGAGGTGCGAAGGACCTAAGTTGTCGCGGTCGGCCTCGAGGGCGGCCAGGTACAGGCTCCACGCTGCGGTGGCGCCGATCAGGGGCGCGCCGCGCACGAGCATGTCCGCGATGGCCTCCACCCCGTCCTGGTAGCGCCGAAGCTGTACCACCTCGAAGCGGTGGGGCAGCCAGCGTTGGTCGATGATGTTCACCGCATCGGCATCGGCTGCCAGCCAGATCGTGCGATAGGGATTGCCGTCGACATTCACTAAGGGGCGCTCCGGGTGCGGCCCCGAGGGCCGGTAACGCTAGACTACCGTCCTGTCCCGGTTTGTTTGATGAACGCACCGGCAAGGACGTCACTGTCTAACCAGCATAGTAACCCGGCGCTCGCCGGCATCGAGGAATCTGAAGACGTGGAACTGGACCAGCTGCGCGAGCGCCTCACGCAGATAGACCAAGAGCTGCTGAGCCTGGTCGCCGAGCGCGACCAACTGTCGCAACGGATCGCCGAGGTGAAACGACGCGAAGGCCGCGCGACGCGCGATTTCGCCCGTGAGAAGACGGTGCTCGAGGGGGCCCGCCAGCGGGCGCGCGAGCTCGGCGTGTCGCCCGGCTTGGCGGAGCGCCTGGTGCGTGAGCTCATCGAAGCGTCACTCACCTCCCAGGAAGCGTATCGCCTGACCCGCGAGGGGCGCGGCGGCGGCCGCCGGGCGCTGGTGATAGGTGGTGCGGGCAAGATGGGCCGCTGGTTCGCCGAGTTCCTCGGCTCCCAGGCCTTCGATGTGGAGATCGCCGACCCGACGGGCGAGGTGCCGGGCTACCCCTGGCGTGCCGACTGGCGGGAGCTGACCCTGGACCACGATGTGGTGGTCATCGCCACGCCCATGCAGGTGGCGAACGAGGTGTTGCTGGCGATGGCACAGTCACCACCGCCGGGCCTGGTGCTCGACATCGGCTCGCTCAAGGCACCCCTGCGCGAGGGCCTGCAGCGCGCGGCCAGCGCAGGCGTGCGCGTAGCGTCGATCCACCCGATGTTCGGCCCCGACGCGCAGCTCCTGTCGGGGCGGCACGTCATCTTCGTCGATACGGGGGTTGCCGAGGCCACCCGTGCCGCGCGCGAACTCTTCGACTCCACTATGGCCCGCCAGGTGGAGATGAGCCTGGATGATCACGATCGCCTGATCGCCTTCGTGCTCGGCCTGTCGCACGCCCTGAACATCGTGTTCATCGCGGCCCTGGCCGAATCACACGAGAACGTGCCGAGGCTGCAGGAGATGTCGAGCAGCACCTTCGATGCACAGCTCGGGGTGTCGGCGCGGGTGGCCCAGGACAACCCGCACATGTACTTCGAGATTCAATCGCTGAACGACTACAACGAGCAGGCCCTGGCCGCCCTCGAAGGGGCGCTCGGGCGGCTGACCTGCGCGGTGCGCGGCGGCGACGAAGGGGACTTCGTCGCCATGATGCGCCAGGGGCGGGATTACTTCAGTGCGCTCGAGCGGCCATGAAGTCGTTGATGGTGGGGTTCTGCGCGTCGAGGGCGATCACGTCGTCTTCGTCGCCCGCGTGCTGAACGACGCCGCCGGCGGGGCCCCGGATGGCCCGGTGCAGGGCGGCGGTGGCCGCTCGCACGAGGTTGCCCGCGTCAGCGTAATCGCGCTCATCGCCGAGCGTCGCCAGGCCCACGCGCAGGGCGTTGCGGTCGAGGGCGGGTTCCGCCGTCTCGCCCCAGGTGAGGGGGCCGAACAGGGCGCGGGTCGCGCGTTCGGCTTCGCCCGCGGGCACGCCTGAGAACATCGCCAGCAACCGGGCGTCGTCCATCACGGCCAGCGCGGCCGTATCCGGTAGCTCTGCCTGCGCGCGTTTGGCGGCGACCGCCGTGGCCGCGCCGTCCACCCCTTCACCGAGGAATATCGTGGCCACGCTCAAGGGCCAACGTTCCCGTTTGGCCACGGGAAACTCGCGCGCGAGGCGCTCGTGCATTTGGTTCGCCGTCCAGACCAGCGCGGGTCGCTCGCCGGCGCTGCTGTTTGCTGACAGGAGCTCCCCTGCCTTAGCCGTGATCCGCTCGGCCTCGGACGGATCGAGGATATCCATCTCGAAGATCGCTTCCGTCTCGGGCAGCTGATCGCGTAGCTCGACGAAGATATCCAATAGGTCGGCCGTGCCGATGTCCAGCAGCTGCTCGGCGGCGATGGCGAGGGAGCTCATCGCCGCGTGGGGCTCTTCCAGGAACCACACGTCGGCGAGATCACCGGAGAGCGCGACGCATCGAGACAGGCCGGCAAACTCGTATTCGGGATCGATCGCGCCGGCACCGTGGCTGGTGCCCACGGCGTGGCAGATCGGATGGGCGAGGCGCCAGCGATCCAGCAGCCATTCCCCCACCTGAGCGTGGTTGGCGTTGAGCGCTCCCTGCTCGTGCACGATCAGGCCGGCGTGGTCCGTGAGCACGTCCGGGGCGCCGTCGTAGAGCGAGGGCATGGCGCGATCGAGGACGAGCACGCCGATGTCCTGCAGGATAGAGGCTAGGAACACCTGCTCGTAGCAGGTGAGGCCTGCCGCCTCGGCGAGGGCGCGGGCGCCGTTGGCGGCCATCAGGCTGCGGCGCCAGTAACGCTTGAGATTGATACCCGTGGTCTGCGTGTCGCGAATGCTGGAGACGAGGGAGAAGCTGAGCGCGAGGGTCATGGTGCCGTTGAGGCCCAGGGCCAGGATCGCCTGGCGCACCGTCTCGCGGGCGCGGCCGCGCGAGTAGAGCGAGGAGTTGGCCACCCGCAGGAGTTTCGAGGCGAGCGCCGGGTCCTTCTCGATCACGCCGCCGATAGCAGCGAGGGTTACCTCAGGATCCTCAGCCAATTCAATGAGTTCCTGGGCTAGCTTGGGCGGTGAAGGCAGATCGCGAACGCCTTCGAGCTTGGACGTGAGATCCGATGGGAGCACGGACGATCTCCGAGAGTCGGGTGAACCTATGCCCCTTATGTCGGCCTGCGGGCCGGGAGCTTTAGGGGGGCGTCAAATGCTGAGGATTGTCGGGAACGTCATTGACAATGATTCGCATTTAAGTTTTGATAGCGCCATGTACATCTGCATCTGCAATGGCGTTACTGATCGCGAGATTCGCGAAGCCGCTGCCGCGGGCGCCGACTCCCTGGACGCGTTGCGTGAGGAGTTGGGCGTCGCCAGCTGCTGCGGCACCTGCGCTTGCGCCGCCGAGGCCATCCTCGAAGGCCAGGGCAGCGACCGCGTACCGGGCGCGGGCTCGGCCCGCACCGGCCGAAAGGTGACGTCGGGCCTCTCCGCCGGCGCCTG
>JBCBZW010000128.1 GCA_039815145.1 Pseudomonadota bacterium | reverse complement strand
GGGTGTCAGCGGCTGATGAAGCGGCGTTGCTGTTGGCCACTGTGCAAGGGGCACAACTCCTAGCACGGGCGGCAGCAGACAGTGAGGCCGAATTTGATTGCCTGATGCACCGATTGTTTTCGGCCCTTTGCCCAGACGGGTAAATTTTTTTGATCATTTACCTACCTTCTAGTAGGTAAGATTCTTTTGATGACCAGGAGGTCTATTGCGATGTCTCAAGAATTTGTTGGACAAAAGCTTATTGTGATCGGCGGTACCAGTGGTATCGGCAAGAGTGTGGCGCAGCTCGCCCTCAAGGCGAGTGCTTCGGTGGTGCTGATCGGCAGGCAGGTGGATAAGTTGCAGGCCGCTTTGACCGAGCTGAGTGCGCTGGATTCCGTCGATGTTTACACCAATTTATCGGCGTCCGAAAAAAGCCGGTCTAAACGCCAGGTGGCGGCGGACGCGTACACTGGCGATCACACCTACCTAAGGGCACCGATTTGCACCCGGCTGAACCTCTCACTCCCCGTCATCTGTTCTGCTTCGGCTGCGGCTACACGGCCCAACGCCTCGCCCGCCGGCTCCTCGCCGAGGGCACCCGCGTGTCGGGGACGGCCCGCTCCCCTGAGGGCGTTCAACGGCTGCAAGGCCTCGGCATCGAGGGCCACCGCTTCGACGGGGACGCCCCGGTACCGGCGACGGCGCTCGACGGCGTCACGGACATCCTGTGCTCGATCCCGCCGGGCGAAGGAGGTGAGGATGGCGTGATCAGCGCGCACGGCGCGGCCCTCGCCAACCTGCCGACCCTGCGTTGGTGCGCCCTGCTCTCCACCACGGGGGTCTACGGCGACGTCGACGGCGCGTGGATCGACGAATCCGCCCCCCTGCGGCCGAGTTCCGAGCGGGCGCGCCGGCGCGTCGCCTGCGAGGATCGATGGCTCGCCTGGGCCAGGGCGCACGGCAAGGCGGTCCAGGTCTTTCGCCTGCCCGGCATCTACGGCCCCCACCGATCCCCCTTCGCGCGACTGCGCGCGGGGACGGCCCGACGCATCATCAAGGCTCGCCACGTCTTCAACCGCATCCACGTCGACGACATCGCCAGCGCCCTGCAGCTCGCGATGGACCATCCCGAGGCGGGCCCGATCTTCCACCTCGCGGACGAGGAGCCGGCCCCGTCGGACGAGGTGCTCACCTACGCCGCCTCACTGCTCGGCCTGCCGCCGCCGCCCGCTACCTCGATCGAGGCCGACGACGTCTCGCCGACGGCCCGTGAGTTCTACGCTGAATGCAAGCGCCTGAAGACCGCGCGGGCCAAGCAGGCGCTTGGATTCTCGCCGCAGTTCCCCTCCTTTCGCGAGGGCTTAGCTGCGGTGCTGGCCGAAGAGACGCAGTAGGCGCGCCGCCCTCCGTGGGGCGTATCCAGTGTCGACATTCGAGCGATTGTCCGTACTTACCCTGGCCAGGGGGGCACCCCGTACTGGGCGAGACGAGCCCAGTTGAAAGTCCCCAAGCCCGATGGCATAACCTGACCCACGGCTAACAACAACACGCTAAGGGTCAAGGATCGATCCGGATCTCGCCCAAGGAGGGAATGATGACGCGCAGCCACCCCCAACACCGGCCGAGCGCTGCGGCGCCCCCGGCCCCGATGCCGCACCGCAGCTACCTGCTCGCCGCCCTGGCCCTGGCGGCCCTCGCGGCCAGCCTGATGCTGGCCACGCCAGCCACCGCCGCGACCTTCGACCAGGTGGCGCGCGCCCTGCCGGACGAGTGCTTCCGCGACCTCGGGGACAGCGCCCCCATCGACTTCGAAGCATTCCCGGGCACGGGCTGCGACGAGGAGGCGGGCTATCAGCCGAAGATCAACGAGGCCTACATCTGGTCCATGGCCGGCATCGTCGCCACCGGCGAGAACGGCGGCACCCCAGGGGCCAAGCTCTTCTTCGGCACCGCCTCCAACCCCCTGTGCCAAACGGCCGGCGCCTTCGGCCTGACCAACGGCCTCGACCCCTTCACCGACGGCACCGTGGCCTGCGAGTTCGCCCTCGCCCCAGACAGCCAGTCCAACGGCGGCCCGCTGCCGGACTTCATCGCCGACCTGCGCCCGCCTGGCATGTACGCCTACGAGGTCGACAGCGGCAACCTGGTCGCGCTGTCCGGCGCCCAAGGCCCCCTGCTGCCTCCGGATGCCCAGGCAGCGCTCGAGATCACCAACGGCGTACGCGGCGCCGTGGCGTGGAACGACCTAGTGATTCTCTTCGGCCCATCGATTCGCGGCGGCATCAACGCCTTCGCCTTCGACGCGAGCACGCTGGAGTTCATCGACTGGGCCCTGCTGCCGGAGCTCGGCCTGCTGCGCAAGTGCATCGTGGTGCCGGGGAGTGATCCGGACATCGCCTACTGCGCCGTCGGCACCGCGCGCGATGAAGGGGCGATCATCCGCATGATCGGCGACAAGTCCTCGCCCTTCGACTACGCCGTGGTCGGTCGCCTGAACGGTCGCGGTGCCAACATCGCCTGGTCGCCGGCCCACAACCGCGTGTTCGTGACCAGCTGGGCGAACCGCCGCACGGCGGGGGTCTCCGTGGCGCGGCGAGCCTCGGTCTGGCGCGGTCCGGTGCATCCGCCCCAGGGCTATCGCGCCTCACAGGAACGTTGGGAGGTGCTGTTCAACCTGCGTGAGGACTACGAGCCCGACGATCTCATCAGCCGCCTCATCGGCATGGGCGATGTGGTCGACTGCAACGGTGACCTCCTCTTCGGCACCATGACCTTCCCGTCCTCCGCCAAGGTGGCGCACTTCTCCCTGAACCCTGAGCTGTACGGACCGGGCGGCGCCTATCAGGGCCAGATCGACACGCTGGTCGCCCGGCCCGCGTCCGTCTTCGCCCTGCGCGAGCCGGGCAGCGAGAACCCGGTGCTGCAGATGCTCTACGGCAGCGAGATGTTGCCGGCCTTCGACGGTGTCGACCTGTGGGAGACGGTGCCGAACGCCGGCGGCCTGCCCTCGGAGAACTTGAGCCCGGACGGCTCGGGCTTCGGCAATCCGGAGAACCACTACATCTGGCTGGCCTTCAACTACCAGGACCGCTGCTACATCGGCACCTTCGACCTCACCTCACCGACCACCGATGAGGGCGTACTGGTGCCCGAGGGCGGCGGCGACCTGTGGGTGTTCGACTCGGTGGAGGCGCCGGCCACGCCGGTGACCACCCAGGGGGCCGACAACCCCTTCAACTACGGCTTCCGCACGGCGGTGGAGATCGATGGGCGCTTGTTCATCGGCTCAGCCAACCCCTACAACCTGGTGCTCCCCAACGCACCGCCCTACTTCACCCGCGGCGGCGGGTGGGAGCTGCTGGAGTTCCAACCCTGAGCAGCGTTGGGCGCGGAGGTGGTCGGTAGACTGCCTTCGCGCCTTCAGGCGATCGGGATATCCGACGCCGGCGTGCGAACTTGTGACCCAGCCGGGCTTCGCCGGCCCGCGCAGACCACTTGGGCGGCACTTCCAGGCCACTTCCCTACACCACCGCCCACGGCCGCCGATAACGATGACTGCCCCGGTCAAGATGTGTTCAGTGTGTGCGGAATCGCAGGCGCCTTCGACGCCACCACCCAAGTCCCCCTTCCGCTCACCTACGTTCAAGCCGCCGCCGCCGCCATGCGACGGCGCGGTCCGGACGCGGAGGGGTTCGCGCAGGCCCCAGGCCTGGCCGTCGCCCATCGACGCCTTGGCGTCATCGATCCGCAGGGCAGCCCCCAACCCTGGGTGGACGAGGCCACCGGTGACGTCCTCGTCTTCAACGGCGAGATCTACAACTACCGAGCGCTGCGCGCCGCGCTGACCGACGAAGGAGCCCACTTTCGCTCCGCCGGCGACACGGAGGCGCTCCTGCGCGCCTTGCAACACTGGGGCCGCGCCGCTCTGCAGCGCCTCAACGGCATGTTCGCCTTCGCCTGGTACCGGGCTCGGGATCGCCGCCTGTGGTTGGTGCGCGATCACGCCGGCATCAAACCCCTCTTCTACGCCCACGTGGGCGAGCGCTGCTACTTCGCGTCCACCATGGCTGCCATGCTCACGTTCCCGGACGTGGCGCGGCACCTCGATCTCGCGACGTTCTCCCACTACCTGTCGACGGTCCGTTCCACCTTAGGTTCTCGCACGCTCGTCGCGGGCGTGCAGACGCTGGAGCCCGGCCACTTCCTGGAACTGTCACCGCGCCAGCCCGTGGGCACACCACAGCGCTGGTGGTCGCTCCCGGTGGTACCCGCCCACGCCAAGCGCGAGCGCGAGATGGCAGAGGTGGCAGAGGAGGTGCGGCACCTCGTGCGCAGCGCCGTCGATCGCCAGCTCGTGAGCGATGTGCCCCTAGGCGGCTTTCTGAGCGGCGGCCTGGACTCCACGATCATCGCCGGCCTGGCGCACGAGTTGAGCGCGGGCCACTACGATTGCTACGCCGTCGGCTACGCGCGCGAGGGCGCCAACGGCAAGGCGTACCACGAGTTCCCCTACATCGAGCTCGCCTCGCGCGAACTCGGCGTGCCCTGCGAGCGCATCGAACTGGACGAGGGGGACTACCTGGACGACTGGACGTTCCTGGTCCACGAGAAGGGACAGCCTCTCAGCACGCCTAACGAAGTCGGTATCTTCCGCCTGGCCGAGGCGCTGCGGGAACGGCACACGGTAGCGCTCAGCGGTGAAGGCGCCGATGAGGTGTTCGCGGGCTACGCCGTGCCCTACGCCTCCGCCTGGGACTTCGAACGCGCCGCGTTGGCCCACACCTGGCCCGAGGAGCCCCGCCAGCGTTTCCAGGCCTCCCTGACGCGCCTCTACGGCACTACCGAGTTCACCCACCAGGCCGACCACTACCTGCGCTTGAACTCCTGGATTCCCTTAGGCCTGAAATACAAGCTCCTCTCCGTGGATGCGATCGTCGGGGCGCAACACGATGAACCGATGCTGCACTACTACCGCCATCGCCTCGACACCCTCAGCGAGCTGAGTCCGATGGACCGCTATCTGCACCTGCTCGCCCAAACCAACCTGGAGGGCCTGCTCAGCCGATTGGATTCGAGCACGATGGCGGCGAGCGTAGAGAGCCGCGTGCCCTTTACGGATCCGGATCTGATCAGGTGTGCGTTCAACCTGCGAGACGCCGACAAGCTGGACTTCGTAGACGATCGAGCCCGCACGCATGGGCAAGCCCTGAACGCCGCCGAGCTCGATCAGGGGGGCTACCTCTGCGCGAAGCGCGCCCTGCGCGAGGCCTTCGCCGACACGGTGCCCGAGGAGATCCTCACGCGGGCGAAGATGTCCTTCCCCGTGCCCTTCCAGGAGTGCTTCGCAGGCCCCTGGCATGACTTCGCCACCCGCACGCTTCGCGAGTCGCCACTGATCAACGCCCTGTGTGACCGTGGCGCCGTCTCGTTCCTGCTCGAGAACTGCGAGCACAACGGCCTCAGCATCGCCCTCTGGCCCCTGGTCAACATGGCCGTGTGGGCCGACACCTTCGATATCTCGCTGCCCGCGCACGGGGGCGGTGGCGAGGCGAGCCTCTCCGCCAGCGCTTCCTAGCCGCGAAGCTCGAAGCTTAAGACGCTAATAGGTAGATGGGGGCTCGATGATGAGCTCGTCCCCGCGCTTGCTGAAGTCCACGTGGCGCAGGAACGACATCCCGAGGAGCACGTAATCGCCGGTCATCGACGGATTGATCGAGCCCTCCACGTAATTGAGCTGTATGCCACCCAGCATCATGCGCTCGATCTCCGTGTCGTAGGCCTTCACCACCCCCCCGGCCGTGTTCACGAGGATGGGCGCAAGCTCGGTGAGCCCGACCCGGCGAGCGATCCGCGCGGGCACCGCCACGTTGTCGGCGCCCGTGTCGATCAGGAAGGTCACCGGTTGGCCATTGATCGTGCCGGGGGCCATGTAGCGACCGGCTGGATTGCGCTTCAGGACCACCCGCGTGGGCGCGTCGACGCCCGTCGCCACCTCCAGGTTGGGGTTGTTGCGATGGGCGAGCACCCGATCGAACCCCAGGTACATCAGTCCCATCAGCGCGGAGAACACCACCAGCATCGGCGCCAGGGATTTCATCGAATCGGACAACTGTTAACTCCTCTCCCGAAGCAGCCGGCGGTGGGGCCATCCATGGCGCGGCTCAGCTCAAACCCCGCACGAGGTCAGCGCATCCAATACGCCACGCCTCCACCTGTGAGCTGAACGAGTCAATCGATGCATTATCCCACCACCGCTGCGGCCTGTGCCGCCCTCTCGGCCATCATCGCCTTCGCGGCACCACCTCGCGCTAACGCCACCTTCTCCATCGCCGCCTGTGAGGCGGCCAGCGGCCGCTGTGGGGTGGCCGTGGCCACCAACAACCTCGCCGTGGGTCACGGCGCCCCCTTCGCCGAAGCGGGCGTGGGCGCGGGCATCTCCCAGTTCGAGACCAACCCGTGTCAGGCGCCGGCCGCCCTGAGCGCCCTACGTCGGGGGGACTCCACACTAGATGCCCTGGGCGCAGCCCTGGTCGCCTCGCCAGCATGCGCCGACGGCTACACGGACGCGGATCGCCAGACCTCGGTGGTCGCCCCCGCCGGCCGCGGCGCCGCTCACACGGGTGGGAACGCGAGTGCCTACGCCGGCCAGCGGGTGGGCACCGCCGTGGCGGTGGCCGGCAATGAGCTCACGGGCCCCGAGGTGCTGGAGGCGATGTGGGTGTCCTACCACGGGAGCGAGGGCGAGCCGCTGGCGGAGCGCTTGCTGGCGGCCCTCGAGGCCGGCCATGCGGCGGGCGGTCAGCGCACCGGTGTCCTGTCGGCAGCACTTCTGGTGGCGACGCCCGAGGGCTGGCCCGTGGACATCGACCTACGCGCCGACTTCGCGCCGGGCGAAGCGATCGCTCACGTTAGGACGGCCTACGACGCCAACCGCGCGCGCACCCTGCTGTTCCGCGCGAGCCAGCTCAGCGACGACACGCAGGCGCGCCGGCTGGTAGAAAATGCACTGGACTTGGCCCCGCGGTGGGATCGGCTCTGGCTCACGGCGGCGCGGCTCGCCCACGCGCGCGGATGGGAGGCGCTGGCCGCGCGCTGCGCGTGCCACTTCGAGGCGTTGAACCCCGCCTGGGCGGCCTCGTTGGAAGATGCGGAGGGTGTCGCTAACTGCCCGGATGGGTAGCGACTGAGAGAGCTGACGCGCTGGCGCCCGAGGGCGCCAGCACGTCGAGGGGTCGAAGAGCCTTAGGCCGCGCGACGGCGACGCAGACCCAGCAGACCCAGGCCGGTGCCGAACAGCCACAGAGCGGCCGGAACGGGCACAGCGGCCACTTCGATGGAGATGTTGTCGATGAACAGCTCGGAGAAGCTGCTCGGCGCACCACCGGAGGCGGCAACGAACTGCAGCGACACGCCGCCGGACACATCACCGCCCGTGGTGGTGGTGAACATGAAGTCCGTCCACACGTTGGGATCAGCGTTCAGGGCCAGCGGACCGCCACCGAGGATCTCGTTGGTGGCACCGCCACCGGCGAACTCGGAGAGCAGCTCTGCGAAGTGCACACCACCGTCGATGCCCACGCCACGCGCGGAGAAGGAGATGGTGATTTCGCTGTTCGGCTGCACGACGCCGATACCGAGGTTGGCGTTCTTGATCACCACACCCTGGATCGGACCGGTGGTCGCGATCTGAGCGGCGTAGGCGCCCTCAGCCGGGTTGTCGGTGGTGATGCCGATGGAGCCACCGCCGGTGAAACCCACCCAGCCCGGAGGCGTGGGCCCCGGCGGGTCGATCGGAAAGCCGTTCACGCCGGCATCTTCAAAGCCACCGTCGATCGCGAGATCGACATTGGCTGCCTGTGCTGCGCCCGCGAGCGAGAACAGCCCGAGCAGGCACACCAAGGCTGCGTTGTTTCGATTGATCATTAGTCCCCCATTCTTCTTAGGTTCGGGTTCGAAGCTTCAAACACCAGATCGCAAGCGTCCCCACCGTGGCCACGGTGGGAACGACCGCCCCGCCAACGAACAGATCCCTGGCGAGTGGCCCGAGAGGCAGTGACGCGACTTCGGTGACGCCCGTTCTGACAACGCTGTCATTTCCGGACGAAAGCCAAAGTGTGATGCGGTTCTTTCCCAAGGGCTCTCGGCGACAGTGGCTGACATCGCTGTCAATTGTCAACTTGTGCCGCCCAGGGAGATGTGACGATTCGTCGCTGCGCGAAAACCCGCGGGTTGCAGTGCTATCCGCGTTGCATGCGGCTTTGCAGCAGATTCGACGTCAGTGCCCGATCTGCGGCTTGCACCGCAACATGGTGTTCGGGCCCAGCGGCCTCTACCGGCGAGCCCCTGGGACTAGATCTGGCTTTGGAGGTAGTTCTGCAGGCCCACGCGCTTGATCAGCCCCAGCTGCTGCTCAAGCCAGTAGGCGTGGTCCATCTCGGTGTCGTCGAGCATCTTGAGCAGCATGTCGCGCGAGACGTAGTCCTGCTCCTCCTCGCAGATGGCCATCGCCTTGCGCAGGTCTTCCACCACTCGGTACTCGAGGTCGAGATCGTTCTGCAGCATGGACGGCACGTCGTCGCCCACGTTCAGGGGATCTTGCTTGGAGAGGTCCACGTCCGCCTCGAGGAACAGCAAGCGCGCGATGAGTTCGTCGGCGTGCTGGGTCTCGTGCTCCATCTCGTGCTTGGTGTGCTCGTAGAGCTTGCTGAAGCCCCAGTCCGCGTAGAGGCGCGCGTGGGCGAAGTACTGGTCTCGCGCGGCAAGCTCACCGCTGAGCAGCGTCGACAACTGCTCGATCACCCGTTGACTGCCCTTCATCATTCACTCCTCATCTGTGCCGCGGCAGGGGTCCGCCGCCAATCAAGGGCGCCATGATACCTGGTAAATCCTCGAGACCTTCAAACGCGTTCCTGCACGAGAAGCGCACTACGAATCGTTCGCAACACGCCCGACTAACACGCTTGTTGGTTCAGGACTCGACGACCGCAGCCGACGCATCTCGGGACGCTGCTCCGCCACGTAGTGAACGCTCTAGCACAGATGGTTTGAAGCGAGTGGCGCTCGCTTCAGGCGACAGCTGCTGCAGGGCTAGGCTGCGCGTCCAACTCGTGGCATAGAGCCGTAGCCGTTTGACTTGACTAAGAAGCTCTCGAACTTCTCGAACGGATGCCCCCGTCGCCAGACCCGTACTTGTGTTGCTCGCGAGCCAGCCGACGCCACCCTCGTGAGAAATCCGTTAGAACTTACCTATCCCTATCAATAGCATAGAGCGAAACTATACGCGCTGAGATTTGAACCGTTCCTCGCGACCAAGCGACTACCAACACAGTGGACGAGCACTCCCCCAGCACCTCGTCCGTTGTTTGGAACATCACTCGCAAGGAACACGACAATGCGCCTACCCCCCCTACGCACCCTGTCCCTGCTCGGGACGATGAGCTTCATCGCCGCTTGTAGCGGCGGTGATGGTATCGAGCCGATTCAAGACGACGACGACGCGCCACCGGTGGTGAGCACCTGCCCGGATGTCGGCAACCTCACGCCGGTGGAGCTTGGCCCCGACCAATGCGAACTGGGCGGTGTGCTCACCGCACCGGGCGTACTGACGGTCGGTCAGACCTGGTTCCTCGAAGGCACCCTGCAGGTCGGCGACGAGGCCAACGCGGTCACCCTCGACATCGACGCCGGCACGGAGATCCGCGGCGACGCCAACGGCCCCGTGGACGCGCTCGTCGTCTTCCCCGGCTCCGCCCTACGCGCCAACGGCACCGCCGCGAGCCCGGTTCGCTTCCTCTCCGACGATGACGACGTCGACGGTCGCGGCGAATGGGGCGGTGTGTTCCTGCGCGGCTTCAACGGCCTGCCCACCCTCACGGGCACCCAGGGCGCGAACCGCCTCGACTACGTGGTGGTCGCCGAAGCCGGCGCCTCGACGGACGTCACCATCGACGGGCAGACCGTCACCTATCAGGACAACGTGGTGCTGAACGGCGTGGACGCCGACACCACCCTCACCTTCGTCCAGTCACACAACTCGGCCCGCGACGGCTTCCACATCCTGAACGGCGACCCGCGCCTGTCCTGGATCCTCGCCACCGGCGCCCAGCGCGACGGCGTGTGGTACCGCGATTTCTCAGGTCTCATCAAAGACCTGATGGTGATCCACGACCGCGACGCCGACGGCAGCACCGGTCGCTCCGGCATCTACGCGAGCGAGACCGCCGACGGCGACTCCAACCCGCGCATCGTCAACGCCACCCTGGTGGGCCGCGACGGCACCAGCGAGGCTGCCGGTGACGGCGACAACGAGTTCGGCATCCTCTTCGCCGACAACTCGGACCAGATCCGCCTCGGCAACGTGCTGATCGCCAACTTCCGCAACGGCTGCTTCGAGGCCGACGAAGGGGCGAACTTGAGCGCCATCGACACCAACGTGCCGGGACCGACCTACCTCGACGGCGTCCACTGCGCCAACGAAGCGGGCGCGAACCCGGCCTTCGGCGTGGTGCGCGACGGCTCCATCGGCTTCGCGAACGGCACCGTGGCCCCCAACAACAGCATCAATGCCAACGGCTTCGTCTACTACAACGGCGCCGTGAACAGCATCGTCTTCACCGGTGAGATCGCCGACCGTGCGGACAACTTCACCGCCAGCTGGTACCTCAACAACATCGGCGGCATCGGCAACGGCCTGGCGTCCGACGCGACGGCCCTGAACGCCTTCCTCGACGGTGACACCAACAACGACCGTGCCGTGGACGGTGACGACACGAGCTCGCCCTTCATCATCGCCGACGACGGCCCGGGCGGCTTCAACCAGGACGTGGCGGACGACACGGGCGGCTACGACCTCACGCACATCGGCGCCGTGCGCGGCGGTGCGCTCACCAACACGCAGTTCGACGGCTGGACCGTGGCCACGGGTCGCGACGAAGGCTTCGTGGTGGGCCTCAACGATGCCCTGCTCACGCTCTCCGACTGCCCCGCCTTCGTCGGCGGCGCGACGGTGACGCCCCTGGAGCGCATCGCCGGGCGCAACGCCTGCCAGATCTCGGGCCTCATCACGGCCGACGCCACGCTCACCAGCGATACGCAATGGCAGCTCGAGGGGCTGGTGCAAGTGGGCAGCGAGTTCGCCATCGCGACGCTCACGATCGAAGCAGGCACCCGTGTGACGGGCGATGCGATCGACGTGGTCGATGCCCTGGTCGTCTTCCCGGGCTCTGCCCTGCAGGCCAACGGCACCGGCGCCCGCCCCGTGCGCTTCACCTCCGACGATCCGAGCATCGACGGCCGCGGCGAATGGGGCGGCGTGTTCCTGCGCGGCTTCAACGGCCTGCCCACGCTCACGGGCACCCAGGGTGCCAACCGCCTCGACTACGTGGTCGTCGCCGAGGCCGGTGCCGCCACCTCCGTCACCATCGACGGGCAGACCGTGACCTACCAGGACAACATCGTCCTGAACGGTGTGGACGCGAGCACCACGCTCACCTTCGTCCAGTCGCACAACTCGGCCCGCGACGGCTTCCACATCCTGAACGGCGATCCCCGCATGTCCTGGCTGCTGGCCACGGGCGCCCAGCGTGATGGCGTGTGGTACCGCGACTTCTCCGGTCTCATCAAAGACCTGATGGTGATCCACGATCGCGACGGCGACGCCAGCACCGGACGCTCCGGCATCTACGCGAGCGAAACCGTCGATGGCGACTCCAACCCGCGCATCGTCAACGCCACCCTGGTGGGCCGCGACAGCGCTAGCGTGGTCGCAGGCGATACGGACAACGAGTTCGGCATCCTGTTCGCCGACAATTCGGATCAGATCCGCCTGGCGAACGTGTTGATCGCGAACTTCCGCAACGGCTGCTACGAAGCCGACGAAGGTGCAGACCTGAGTGCCATCGACACCTCGACGCCCGGCCCCAACTACCTCGACGGCGTGCACTGCGCTAACGAGGCCGGCGCCAACGGCCAGTTCGGCATCGTCCGCGACGGTTCGATCGGCTTCCCGGCAGGCACGGTCGCGCCCAACAACACCAACGTGGATGGCCTCGTGTACTACAACGGCGCCGGTGGTGCCCTGGCCGAGGCGAACGTGCCCTTCGACGCCCTGGCCGGTGGCATTCAGTTCACGGGTGAACTGGTGGAGCGCGGTAACAACTTCACCGCTAGCTGGTACCTCGACAACATCCGTGGCCTCGGCAATGGTCTGGTGGCAAACCCGGCCTTCCTGAACGGCTTCCTGGATGGCGACACCAACCTCGACGGCATCGTGGACGGCGCGGACACCAACTCGCCCTTCATCATCGCCGACGATGGCCCCGGTGGCTTCAACCAGGACGTGGCTGGCGACACGGGCGGTTACGACCTCACGCACGTGGGTTCCGTGCGCGGCGGTGCGGTGACCAACACCCAGTTCGATGACTGGACCGTGGGCACTCTGCGCAGCGGCGGCTTCACCGTGCGCACACCGCAGTAAGTCAGGTGCTACGTGAACCGGCGGGAGGCGTCCCGCCGGTTTCGCGTTTAGGGGGTTTCGGGCTTCTTGCCGCAGCGCAGACGGCGGACGAAGGAGACGTTACCGCTCCAGACGAAGTCGCGATCGACGAGGGGACTGTCGGTCACCGCGTCGTCGAGGAAGTCCGCGATGAAGCGCCCCGTGAGGGCCCAGCAGCGGGCGAAACGGTAGCTGCCCCGGGTCACCAACCTAAGCGTATTACTGGCCTCGCCCTCGAACTGCGGTCGCTCGGGCGTCGCCTCTTCGCGCCGCACTCCGTAGTAGTAGTTCACCACGGACGGAGAATCGCGGATCACGTCGACGTGGGGGACCACCTCCAGTCGCCCATCGAAGAACTTGCGGGGAAAACCGAGGGACACCGCGTAGGTCTGCCCCTCACTGCGCTCCAGCCAATCCGTCACGCCCCATGCCTCGACGAACACACCGTCACCGCGCCAGGCCGCGCCCATGCCGCCCGCGAGGGTGAATTTGCGATCGTCCATGCCCTCGAAGAACTCCAGGTTGCTGGCGTTGTAGCGGCGGGTATCGAGCAGGCCCACGAGGGCGAACTCGAAGGGCGAGTCCTCGGGGTCATGCACGCGCCACCACGCGAGGCGCTCGCGCACGGAGAAGATGTCGTCGTTGAAGACGTAGTCTTCGAGGCGTTCCGGGCGCGGCAGGGGCAGGATGTCTACGTCGTCGCCCACGTAGGGGTCCTGGGAGAAACTCACCTGAACGCCCACGTAGATGTCGTCCTTGAGGTCCTCCCAGTAGCGCTGCAGGCGAGTGGGCTTGGCGCCATCCCCCTCGCCGGCAGCCCCGTCGTCGACCTGCCCCAGGGCGACGGCGCTGATCAGCGACAGGGCGACCGCGGCCGCATTGGAAACGCTGCAGCAGCAGCGGAAGGCGTCTCTCACCAGAACTCCTGCACTGGTCGACAAGGGACGGCTTCAGGTGAGCACGCGGCGCGCGCCCAGCCCGAATCGATCCCCCAGTTTACCGGGGCGGCAGGGGCTTCCGATGGGCCTGTGGCAAATTGTTGGTTGGGTAGCGTGGGCGCGGGAGGCCTACTCGAGCGCGTCGAAGCTCACGTCGGCCTGCAGCGGGTCGTCCAGCCAGCGTTCATCCTGCTCCGAGCCGTCGCGCGAGGCGGCCGGCTCCATCGCGGCTTGCACGCTCACGGTATCGGCGGGGCTCTCGACGCCAGCGTGATGCTGCAGGCTTTGCAGGAGGATCAGGCTGAGGACGCAACCGATCAGATAGCGGGGCTCGTTCACTGGAGTGCTCGCGGGTGTTGATCCACACCCCTAATTTCACTCGAAGTGAAGGCCGATCCACCGTGCATCGGTAGGTCGGCGAGCGCCTATGCTGAGAAGGGCCTCACGTAACCGCGCGTTAAGTGCGACGCCGTGTCACGCCCAGCCGAGGTCGCGCAGGGTGAGGGCGTCGTTCCAGATCTTCGTCATGTGCCTGATCCGATCGCCCTCGAACTGCATCGCGTAAACGTAATCCGCGGCGACCGCCTTGCCCGTGGGATCGACCGGACCGCCAGGACCCGTGTGCGTTCCCATGAATACCGCGAACCCCAGCACAGTCTGGCGACCTTCGTCCTCAGCCATGGCCTTGAGCTCGTAGCGCGCGTCGGGCACGGGGGTGAAGAGCCCCTTCATCCAATCGGCGTACGCCGCCAGGGTCTTCACCTCGGCGAGGGCGTCGGCTTGCGCGGTGAACGTGGCGTCGGCATGGCAGTAGGCTTGGCACACGTCCCAGCCCTTACCAGATTCGCAGGCGTCGAAGAACTTGGTGGCGATGTCGAGTCGATTGCTCACGGGGTGAATCTCCAAGTGTGGTGCGTTGGCCGAACATAGCACGGCCCTACTGACATCCCCGCGAGAGGCGCAAGATCGGACACGCAGGGCCTCGTGGCTTCGACTACCTTGTTTGAAAACACGAGGTAACCCATGGCTACGACACATGACACGATCCAACGCATCGAACGCGCCGCCAAGTACATGGCGGACGTGCTCGGGGAAGAGCGCACGCCGAGCCTCGACGAGGTGGCACAGCACGTCGG
>JBCBZW010000127.1 GCA_039815145.1 Pseudomonadota bacterium | reverse complement strand
TTGCAGATCCAGATCCTTCGAACGACGTCGAGGGCCGGGGAAGAACGCGTTGGTTTCCCGCACGTAGCGGGCGTACTCGGGGCGGCGGTTGCCAATGTCCTTTTCCAGCAGGGCAACGCCAGACACTTTCAGCAGCAGGCCCGACATCAGCAGGGGCGAGAGGAAGGTCCACCAGCCACCGGCGGCAAGGCCGAGCAGGAAGAAACCCCACCAGATGCAGAAGTCGCCGAAGTAGTTGGGGTGTCGCGTCAGAGCCCAGAGGCCGCTGTCCAGGACCTTGCCGCGGTTGTCCGGATTGGCGCGGAAGCGCGCCAGTTGCCAGTCACCGCCAGCCTCGAAGATGAAACCGACCAACCAGAGCAGGGCACCGACGGCGTCGAGAAGCCCCAGCGGGGCGTCGCTCTGGATCGCCACCAGCAGCGGCATGGAGATCACGAAGGCCAGCAGACCCTGCAGGCCGAACACCATGTACAGGCTCTTGAACTCGAAGGCGGGCTGGTTGGCCGCGCGAATCTCCTGGTAGCGGAAATCCTCGCCCTCGCCCCAGTTGCGCCAGGTGATGTAGGCCGACAGGCGCACCGCCCAAATGGCGAGCAAGGCCAGCGCGAGGAGCGCTCGGGGTCCGACCTCCCCCAGCGCCGAGGCGTAGGTGGCGGCGGACAGGAGGAACATCAGCGACCACATCGAGTCGACGATGCTCACGTCCTTCAGGCGCAGGCTGAGCAGCCAGCCCAGGCCAGCGAAGACGAGCACCGCGGCGAAGGCGGTTAACAGTGCGCTGAGCTCAAACATGCGCCACCTCCCCTGCCTCGACGGTCGCGTCGGTGCCGAACGTCGAGGCCAGCGCGAGCAGCGTCGGCAGCAGCAGCGCCCAGGTAACGGACAGGCCGATCAGCGCCAGCGTGGTGTTCGTGAAGCTCACCGCACCGATGGTCGATGCACCCAGGTACGACAGGGGTCCACACACCGCACCGAGCACGGTGGCCAGGACCCGGCGATGTTGCAGCCAGCGGAAGGCCACGTTCAGGGTGGTAGCGAAGGCCAGCCAGAGGCCGCCGATCCACACGGGGGCCAACCAGCTTGCCGGCTGCCCCGAGCTGTACTCGAGCAGGCCGCTGGCGGCGAACAGGCTGTCCGCGGTAACACCTATCAGAGCCGTCAGCAGCGCGAGGTAAAGCTCGTGCCGACGGTTTGAAACGGTAAAGAGATGGCCCGCCAGGACCGCGGTGCCAGCCCCGACCCCAAGCCAGGGGGTCGCATTGGCGGCGCCCACGATAGCGGCGGCCCAGGCGGCTTGGAACGCCACGACGTTGGCAAGCACATGAACGGTGGACGGGGAAGCGGAGGGTCTCGTCTCGGGGGGATCGTCAGTGATGGTCGTTGGGGTCTGCATAGCGCTCTCCAGTTGGGGTGAGCAGATGGTGCAGCGCTGGCCCGGGCGAGAGGTCTCAGTTCCTTTTCCAGTTGTTTCTGAATGTTTCTAGGGCCCAAAAAATTACGCGGGAGGCGCCAATTCAGGGTTTTTTCCCGGCAAATGCCGCTAAGGTGAGGTGGTGAACCGGGTACTCATCATCGACGACGACGAGCGCCACTCGGCGCTGCTGAAAAGCTATTTCGAGCGATTCGGTATCGAGCTCGTGTGCGCCGTCGACGCCGAGAGCGGCTTGCCGCTGATCGACAGCGAGAAACCGGACCTCGTGCTGCTAGACGTTATGCTCCCCGGCAAGGACGGCTTTGAAATCTGCCGGGAAATCCGACGCCAGGGGCAGCTGCCGATCATCATGTTGACCGCCAGGGATGACGTGATCGATCGCGTCTCCGGGCTGGAACTGGGCGCCGACGACTACATCACCAAGCCCTTCGAACCGCGTGAGCTGGTGGCGCGCATCAATACGATCCTGCGCCGCTCCGGTACCGGACAAGCGAGTGCCGCAGCCCACGACGGAACGCTGCGCTTCGAGGGGCTGGAAATCGACCCCTCCCAGCGCGTGGTGCGGGCCGCCGGAGAGGAGGTGCACCTCACCTCCATGGAGTACGAACTCCTGCTGCTCCTGGCCAGCCATCCCGGCCAGAAGATGTCCCGCGACGAAATCCTGAACAAGCTCAAGGGCATCGACGCCAACATCCTCACCCGCTCCGTAGACATCATGATCAGCCGCCTGCGGCACAAGCTCGACGACACGGAGAAGCCAGGCCGGCTGATCCAGACCGCCTGGGGCTACGGCTACGTGTTTACCGGCCAAGCGGCCAGCGAATGAAGAACCGGCTGACCCGCTCCCTCTCCTTGCGGCTACTGATTATCTTTCTGCTGCTGGGCGCACTGTTCGTCTACGGCGCGCTGTTGGCCGTGCGCTGGGTTTACGCCACCGATCAGCTGCGCGAGCTGGTCAGCGGCCACCTGTCCCTGCACGTGAACTACGTGCGCCAGGACGTCGGCTTTCCGCCTGCGATCGTGAACGCCGAGGCGCTGACGAAGAAGGTGCCCGTGGACATCCGGTTGGCCGGACCGGCGCTCGACTGGGCGTCGCACCCCGAGTTCCCCGCATTGGATCAGCTCGAGTTCGGCTCCAGCGACGCCTTCGGCGACGACGTGCAGACCTGGCTGCGGGACCTGGAGGACGTGACCTTCGCCGTGCTGGACGGTCGCGGCTACTTGCGCATGGACAACGGGCCCTTCGCCATCGTCGTCGCTACGCCGGCGCTGAGCCAGCCTATCGATCAGCGTAGGCTTACCCCCCTCATCATCGCCATCGGCCTGGCCCTGGTGCTGCTCGCTTACCTGGCCGTGCGCTGGCTGTTCAAGCCGTTGGATACCATTCGCGAAGGCGCAGCCCTCATGGGTGCCGGGCAGCTGCAGCATCGCATTACCGATGTTCGCGAGGACCAGCTCGGCGATCTCGCCGGCGAGATCAACGCCATGGCGAACCAGGTGCAGCGCATGCTGGACGCCAAACGCCAGCTTCTGCTGGGCCTCAGCCACGAACTGCGCACGCCCCTGTCCCGCATGAAGTTGGCGCTGGAACTCGCCGACCCTAACGATCAGTCCGAGGGCATGAAGCAGGATGCGCTCGAGATGGAGACCATCATCGACGCGCTGCTCGAGGCTGAGCGCCTAAACGACCGCCACCGCGCCCTGGCACGTTCCGAGGTGATCATCCGCGAACTTATCGAGGCCATGCTGGCCGACTACTTCAGCCGGGATCGGGAGCACATCCAGGTGGTGATGGAGCGTGACGTGGCGCTCCAGGCCGATCGCATCCGCCTGACGCTGATGCTCAAGAACCTGGTGGGCAACGCCCTGCGTTACGGCGATAGGGAGCAAGGGCCGGTTGAGATCGGCGTGTCGACGCAAGCGGATCGGCTGCTGATCGCGGTGGCCGACCATGGCCCGGGCCTGGATGCCCGGCAGGTTGAAGCGCTGGGGGAGCCGTTCTTCCGCAGCGACGCCTCCCGGGCCCGCGACACCGGCGGCACCGGCCTGGGGCTCTACCTGGCGCGGCTGGTGGCCGAAGCCCATGGCGGGACCTTGACCTACGACGCTGACTGGCAGGTGGGTGCCCGGCTGGTGGTGACGCTCCCGACCGGGGCCGGCGAGCGCTAGGGCACAGTCAGCGGCGCGCTGAGGGGCGCAACCTCACCGTCTGTAAGGCGTTCGCCGGGATCATGATCGCCGCGTGCTCCTCACCCACCTGCAAGGTGTAGTCGATCGGTGCCTTGGTCGTGTTCAGCAGCTGTACGCTGATCAGGCCCTCGGCGTTGCGCGTGGCGCTCGCGTGCAGCGCATCCTCCCCCATGCCGTCGGCGAGCACCGTCGTCGTCTGCAGGGCTCGATCCCCCGGACGGATCGTGCGGCTGAGTTGCTTCAGCACGTGGAAGATCGGCGTGTAGTAGACCTCGCCCGACTCCGTGTCGATCATGATCGGCGCGCCGCAGAAGTTGCCCACGTGGTTGGGCCCGCCCTTGCTGTCGAGCACGATGTTCCAGTCGATCCAGCCGGACATCCAATTGTTGAAGCTAACGATGATGTTGCGTGCGTAGCGATGGACCGGCGTGTACACGGGATGGAGCTCCGGTGCCGGTGCCCAGGACGCGGTGTAGGCCCAGTCGGTCGCGTTGGGGTTCCACCAGAAGTCGTCGTTGGCGAACCATCCGCTCTCCTGGAAACCCTCCGGGTCACCGATGCCCCCGGGCGCCGGCTTGCCCAGATCGTCGATGGTGCCCTCGGTGTGGATGATGTCGAAGTCCGAGTATTGCTCGTGCGCCTCGACCAGCGCCTCCTCGAACACATCGGTGGTGCTGCCGTACCAGTGCACGCCCGTGCCGTAGACGTAGCGGGCCGCCTCCGGATCGCCGAGGATCGCTGCGGTCCAGCGCGGGAGGTCGTCGCGGTTCTGGTCGTAGATGAGGAGCTTCAGACCTTCGTAGCCACCCGCGTGCAGCTTGGGTCCCAAATGTTCCTTGATAAACTCGCCCTGGGACTGCGGGGTGAAGTGCATGCTCTCCCACTGGCCGCTGTTGCCGTTCGGCTCGTTGACCGGCGTCATGCCCCAGATCTCGACGCCCTGCTCGCGGTAGCTGTCCAGGTAGCGCAGCAGATAGTCGGCGTAGGTGGCCTCGTACTGCGGCTTGAGCATGCCGCCGGTGCCCTGGAAGCCGTTGGCTTCCGTGGGCCTCACGTAGTAGTCCTCGATGTCCTTCATCCACGGCGGGGCGGACCAGGCGGACGCGACGATCGACAGGGTGGAGTCTTGTTGCTCGCGCTTGATCGCGAGAGCCTCCTGGATCATCGGCAGCAGGTCGAAGGTCTCGTCGGCGATGCCGGGGTAGCGTTCCGGGTCGAAACCGTCGGTGTCTACCTCGATGCTGAAGTGTTCCAGGGCGGCGTCGTCCGCTACCGGCGCGTAGGTGTAGCGGCCTTCGACGGAGAAGTCAGTCGAGGCGATGACCGTGCGGGCGATGGACAGGTTGGCGCCGTCTTCGCCGTACACCTCGCGCATGACGGCGGCCCGCTCCTCTGGAGGCAGGTGGGCCAGGACGAAGGCGGAGGACTCGGTGAAGGAGGAGCCGACGCCGGTCATGGTCTGCTTTTCCTGGTCGGGGAACACCTCGATGCGCGCACCGCCCTCTTGGGGTGCCTGGCCAGGGCTCAGCGTGGCGTTCTCCTTTGACGCGAGGCGGTCGCCGGCCTCGCTGGTGACGAGGATCTCGACCGTGGAGCGAGACTCGGTGGCCATCGGCGCTGACGAGGGCGCCTGCTCGGTGCAGGCGACGCAGCACCATAGGCAAAAAGCCGAGAGGGCGAAGGTCCGTCGGGCGGGCACAGCGATCCAGGGTAAGCGATCCATGAGGTCTCCTAAGCGCTAGGGGATAGGTGGCGAGGTCGGTCGCAACCTCTGGCGAAGGCTGACACGATTGTCGTCAGTAGCGCCTATGCGTGGCCCCGAGCGTCCGTCCTTTGGTTGGGTATACGTCAGTATTCCACGGGAGACACTGGTTGACGAGAACAGCGCGCAGTGCACTGCGGTGATTCATGTTGATCCGCGCCCCATGCCGAACCGCCTTGGCATCAGCGAGCGGCGAACACCAGCTCGACAGGGCGATCAAATTTGAAGAGCGCGTTGTCCGTGTGCTATCTGCTAGGTGATCGTCGTCTTCAGTCCCTTGGTGATCACGTGACCGCTACCGAAACCCTGCGGACCCCGCTGCCAAGAATTTTCATCGGTTCCTCCACCGAGGGCCTCCCACTCGCGAAAACCCTGCAGCGCCTCCTCCGAGACGACGCTGACGTCAGCCTATGGTCCGACAACGTCTTCAAGCTCAGCCGCGCCTTCATGGAGAGCCTCGAGTCCGCACTCGACCACGCCGACTTCGCCATCATGGCGTTCACCGCCGACGACGTCGCCACCAGTCGTGACCAAGCCCACGCCATTCCCCGCGACAACGTGCTCTTCGAACTTGGTCTGTTCATGGGGCGCCTCGGTCGCGAGCGCTGCTACTTCGTCCACGACAAGGCCGACAACCTCAAACTTCCCTCAGATCTGCTGGGGATCAATCCCGCGAACTTTAGCCTAGCCGACGACGGCGATCTCGCCGCTTCCCTCGAAGACGTCGTCACCCACATCCGAGAACGCCTTGCCACCCTAGGCTGCCGCCCCAAGCTGGATGATCAAGTCCTCGATGTCTTCCACCAGAAGCAAGCCTTCGGTGCCGCCATAGAGGGTCAGTGGTGGCAGCGCATGCTCCCCGATACGCAGAGCGCCCTCGGCTACGTGACGCTCAAGGTGGAGCCGGCGACCGGTAACGTGCGCATGACCGGCCGCGCCTTCGCCCTCGACCATCGCCCCATGGCCCAGTGGGAGTCGAAGGGCACCGCCCTCAACGTCAGTGCCCGCACCGTCTTCTACTACTGGACGGGCTGGCATCCGCGCAGTCCCAACGAGAGTTTCGAGGGTTTTGGCGAGATGCGCTTTCGCCAGGCCGGTAACACCATCAATCAGGGCAACGGCCTCTACTTCGACACCAACCTCAGCCGCGTCGACGACACCGAGCGCAAGTCGTTTCAGATGCGACGGGTCACTGCGCAAGAGAAGGCCGTGATGGAGGCGGGTGAAGCCGATCCCATCCGTGCCCTCGTTGCACAAACACTAGGGAGTTTCCTGTGACCACCAGCGCCCCCACGTCAGCCGATTTCCGCGCCTGGGCCGAACACATCTACTACCGCTGCCACGCCACTGTCGACCGTCTAGCCTACGAACTCCACCAATACCACTACGCCGGCGTAGAGCACACCGAAGGCGCCGACAACCTCCTCGACGTGCTCACGCAACGCGTGCGCCGCCACGGCGACGCGCGCGACTACCACAACGCGCTCTGCGTCATCCTCGCCGACCTGATCTGCGACGCGAACGACACCGCCCCTGGCACGGCCTTCAGCGAGCGCTTCGGCACCCTCGGCCTTGCCCTGATCACGCAGCTGCGCCAAGGCGCAGCCGGCGCCCCCGCATCGGCGCGACCTGACGACCCCGTCACCCGCAACGAACTCGTGCGCTTCGTCTCCATCTTCGCCCCGGCACGGATGGGTGAGTATCTGCGCGACGCCGGCGTGCCAACGAGCCTACCCATCATCGAACTCTTGAAGAAAGCCCTACCTTCACCACCAGGCAACCTATCGACAGTGATCGGCGTACAGCACCTGTTCGGCTCGACGCGCCCACTGATCGAAGCGATCGCGCGGGGCGGCGTACCCAGTGAGGGCGTATTCCTCATCGGCAAGCCCTACTCCAGCAACCATGAAACCATGTGGACCCTGCGCCACGCTCACGGCTACTTCGTGCACGAGGGCAGCGTCGAATTCACCGGTGACGGCGAGTACCACCACGAGGCCGATCGCCACCTCGAGGAACTGCTCAACCGCGTCCTGCGATGGATGGGGTCGCCAAACGTGCCCGCCGACTCGCGCGCCGTGTTGATCGACGACGGGGGGCGCGCCATTCGCCTGCTCCACGACCCGAGCTACGACTCGATCAGACCTCGCATCAGCTGCGTCGAACAGACGCGCCGTGGCATCTGGGAGCTCGAGGACATCGACTTGCAGGTGCCGGTCGTGAACGTCGCGGAGTCCGAGGCCAAGCTCGTACACGAGTCACCGCTGATCGCAGAATCCGTGAAGGCCGAGCTACTCACCACCCTCGCGCGGCTGGAGGAAGTGGGCGTGCCCGTGGCACGCAAGGCGCTCGTGATCGGCTTCGGCGCCATCGGCGAGGCCGTCGCCGACGTGTTGAGCGAGGCGAATTGGCAGATCGGGGTGTTCGACGCCAAGCCCGACAAGCGGGACGCCGCCAAAGCCAAGGGCTACACGGTGGAAGCAACCCTCGACGGCGCGTTGCCGGAGTACTGCGAGATCATCGGCTGCACGGGGGTCGAAGCGCTGCGCATGGAGCACTACCCGCTGCTGCGGGACGGCGCGGTACTGGTGAGTGCGTCCTCATCAGACATCGAGTTCGAGTCTTGGCATCTACGCGGCCAAGCCACACTGTTCTCCGCACACAGTCGCCGGGTTGATCAGCACAATCTCGTGTACGAGCGTTTCGGTAACCGATTGCTCTACCTGGGTGACCTCGACCATCCGAGCCACTTCCTCTACCTGGTGCGGATTAGGGGACGTCGGGTTTTCTTGGTAAACGGTGGATTCCCGGTGAATATGAACGGGGCGATGGATCCGATTCCGGCGGAGAAGATTCAGCTTACGCGCTCGCTGCTGTACGCAGGCGCGATGCAAGCGGCGCGAGAGACGCGGGCGGGATTGCATGCGCTTGATGGGGAGGCGCAGAAGTTGATCATCGATGCGTTTCTGGCAGCCATGCGTGCTGGCTGAACGGTGAGGCGACGAGTTCAGGTGCGGAAGTTCCCCCGAAGTGGCGCGGGTCGGACGTGCCGCTTGGCGCCCGCAGCAATCGACTACGCCAACGTTGCCGCCTGACCCCATACTCATCGAGACTACACGTTCCGCTGAGGAAGCGACCGCACGGCTTCGCGCCAGAATGCAATTTCGCTCAGGGAGCATCCATGGCGTGTTGTTCGCACACATCTCGTCAAAGGGTAAGGTCAAAGGCTGGCGATCCCCCGGACTCTGGAACAACTGGGGCGACTTCAAACCGCTATTCGTCGGCTCCCTGACCTCCACACCATCCGGCGCAGTGTTGCGGGGTCGATTTCGAACGGCCTTGGTCGTGAAGCTAGCCAGAGTTTTAGCACGTACGGGTGCCGTAATCGCCATGATCGCGGTCCTGGTGATCAGCAGTTTCATTGCCAAGGTCGTGATATCGCTAATGGTGGCCGGCGTGCTGATCGCCCTCGAGATCATCGTCTTCGTGGGTAATGAGGACAGGCAGTGGATTCGCGCTGCCCTTGAACACGCGCTGGCGTCGCCGGATGAGCGCGAGGGCGCTACCCTCTCAGGGCTTGCCCAACACCGCTGAGGCGTTTCGTTGCGTCCGTCCAACGCTGGCTAGAACTAGTACTGTCGATTCGCTTGCGCATCGAATGGCGACGGCGATGGCGCTTCACCGCCCCCTGTGCGTACTTACGCGCCTGGTCGAGGACGAGTGGCGGCACGCAAGTAGAAACACCGTGGCGAGCAACACACCCGCGAACACCCGCGAAGCTGGCTAACGAAACGAGCGCTCAGTGCACTGCAATCCCGAGTGCCCCGGTCCCGCATCTCAGCCACACGGACAGCCGTGCCGGACAGCACCTTCAGGTGGCTAGTTGATGCGACCCAGCAAGAAGCCTCCGAGCGGCAACAAGATGAGTAGCGCCACCGCGACGAGGACCATCACAGCCCCGATGTTGATGATGCGCCGACCGACCTTGTGCAATACCTCTATCTGGGGATATCCCGCCGCCAGTATCGCCCCGAGTGCCGGCAGGTAGTACAGCCCCCAGTTGGACGGCAAGGGGGATTGCGGCGGTCTGCTTTCCCCGCGCGTGCGCAGTTCCTGCCACAGCTCCGATGGCGACAAGCCCAATAGCGGCTGCCAGAAATCCGCAGACAAGAACTCAGGCTGGACGAACAGCAGTGCGACGACGAGTCCGCTCAGGGCACCGGTGATCCAGGCATGGAACAGCCGCGTCGAGCCTGCGTTCATGTGGACCAGTCCGGCGAGCGGCGCTAGCCACACCCATTTCGGTGGGAACCCGTTGACGTTGACGAAACCTACCAGTAACGCAAGCCCTAAGGACAGTAACAGCCATGCCCCCCCAATGATGAGCGGTGGTTCCGCCAGCATCTCGAGTAGCCACCAGGTGATCGCGGCAGCGATCGTAACGACAATGCCAATGCGCACTGCTTCGAGCACGGGCTGCGGCCGATCGCGGTCGAATCGCCGCCAGCGGGTACGCTCTAGCACGCCGAGCTGACGCAGGTTGGGGGCGAACGCGGCTACGCAGACAAGCAGCGCGAAGGAAACACCGTTGATCAACACCGGCGCGGCGGGTTCGTAGCCAATCGCCAGCGTCACCGTGGTCGCGTTGAGCATGGCCGCGGCGGGGACGCGAGAGCTCGCGAGCAGGAGCAGCATTGCGACTGCGCTCCAGATGTGTCGGATGTGCATCGGCACTGATGCGTCGTAGTAGGCGCCAAGACCCTTCAGCGCCAGCCAGGCGCCATAGCCCCCACCCGCGAGAAGCAGCAGCGCCAGCAGCGCACCTGCGCCACTGTCCTGCGACCCACCATTGTTCGTACGAGAGTCGGCCCAGGGCGCGTTGGCTTCCGCGTTGGACAGCATTGTGTCGTGCATACGACGGGTTGCTGCACCGTGCGCCGCCTGCGTGCTGTGAGCACCGTCCACGGTGCCGTGGTAGGCCTTCGAGAAGTCGTCCATGCCTTGCCTGCGCGATATCTACGCTGAGCAGGTACTGGCGCCGCCAACAACCCTGCTGAGGGGTTTGATCATCCCAACGCACCCGGCCGGGTGCAACGGCTGTGTTCGGGAACTGTTTGACCAGGTCGACATAACCCACATCCCGCGAGGCAGCGTCGCGCTCCGTGCCTCAGGAGTTGGCTACTCTTTGCGACTGTTGGCGGATCTGCCCCCCAATACCCGAGGTGGCTGCGTTGCCCTATGCTTTGAAGCGAATGATATCGTTCGCTCTATGGAAGAAGTCGCGCGGCCGACTTCAACGCGCACAGTGGCTCCGTGTAGCGTTGATTCGCGTCGCTGACTGAAGCTTGTTACGGTGTCTCGGGACGAGCTGGAAGGCAGTGGACAGGGAGATCAGGGATGCAACAGTCATCAGCCATCCGAACGGACTCCGTAACTTACAGGCTGTGTTGCCTGGCCATCCTCTTCGCCCTGCTGTGCGTATCCGCTTGCGACTTCTTCCCAGGAACCCCTCCTATGGCCGTCGATCAGGACGGCGACGGATACGGCGTGGATGTCGATTGCAACGACACGGTTGCCAGCATCTACCCTGGCGCCGTGGAGCCCGCGGTCGGCGTGGACCACGACTGCGACGGCCGTGTCGTTCATAGCCAATATCTGGCGAACCCCACCGAGGTGCATGGCTCTGTGCAGGTGGAGGTAAGCGGTGCCACTCGCCCCGTGGTAGGCGCGACGGTCCGCCTCGAAGGCGATAGCGTGTACACGGCGAGCATCGCCACCAATCGACTGGGGCGCTACTCCCTGTCCGGCCCCGCCGGCACGGAGGTCCAGGTATGTGCGTCCGCGCCTGGTTTTCAGCGAACCTGCCAGCCCGCGAGTCTCGCCCGCGACTTCGAGGCGCTTCCGCCCCTGAGACTGCAGGCGCAGGACGATCACGTGGTCCTGCACGGTACCGTCGCCCTCTCCGATGGTAACGTCCCCCACGTAGATCAACGCGCGTTCGGGATCGAGGCGCACTCGACCGTGGAGATACGGGCGGGAGCAAATCGACGTTTCATGCGCACCGACCTGAGCGGCGGTTTTGTTGCAAGCGTGCCCACTGCGACACGCCAGGCCACGGTCGTCGGTCGCCACGGCCCCCATGAGACCTCGACGTCCGTCGCCATCGATCAGCGGGCCCAAGGGAAAACAGCGCCCGCCCTCGCCCTGGTCCTCGACAATCATCGGCCGAAGGTAACGCTCGTCGAGGTACTCGCCGACGGGGAGAATGTGGCGCATGTCGCCGCGGGAAGTACGGTCCAGGTGAACCTCGAGATCATCGAGCCTGACGGCCACCCACCGAAGCTCGAATTCAGAGCCGGCCAGGGAACCCGCATGGGTCCTCTCGACATCGTTGCGCCGACGAGCGCAGACCAACCCTACAGGGTCTTCTTTGATTGGACGCTGCCGGCGTATGAGGCCACCTTTCAACTGCCCATCCTCGTGCATGACGATCGAGGTGGTCATGCCGTGGAGCGCGCGACCGTCAGCACGCACCCGCCACCGCCTGCCGCCAAGGGCTTGGGGCGCGTCGTCGACCCGACGGGAACGCCGGTGGCAGATGCCGAGGTCAGGATCAACGGCGTGTCCGTCAGAACCGATGCGGATGGCACCTTCGAACTCACCGCGGACGCCGCCGAGCGCTACGTGCTCTCGATCAGCAAGGACGGGTACGCGCCGCAAACCCACGTTCATCACGGCGCCCTGACCTACGTCGACTACCCCCTGCGGCGGGCAAGGACCCTCACGGTGAACGCGGGTGAGGACATCGACATCGCGGACCACACCGAAGTACGCCTGTCCGCGACGGCGCTCGTGACCAGCGAGGGCGAGGCACCGACGTTCCCCATTACGGTCGAAGCATCAGGGCATCGGCGCGATGATGGGTCGAGGCCCGCCCCCGGGCCGATGCTCAGCGACGCAGCTCGGCTCTTCCAGTTCGGCGGTATCCATGTTGCCTTTCGCGATGCCGAAGGGCGCGCCCTGACGCTCGCCGAGGGGCGCAAGGCCACCGTGCGCGTCCCGATCGCGTCCGACGACCTGGCACGCGCAGCGGATCAAGCGCCCGTGTGGCACTTCGACGAGGACGTCGGCCACTGGCAGCAATCAGGGATCGCCAACCGCGAGGGTAACCACTACGAGTTCGAGGTTGCCCATTTCTCCTCCGTGGTAGTGGCCGACGAGA
Source organism: Pseudomonadota bacterium (assembly GCA_039815145.1). NCBI lineage: Bacteria > Pseudomonadati > Pseudomonadota > Pseudomonadota bacterium. The sequence goes on along the minus strand of JBCBZW010000127.1, from coordinate 2,210 downwards.
AGTTCCGTGACCAATCCACCTGTGTAGTGATCTCACCTCCCTTGAAGCCACCCGGCACCCCGATATCCCCTCAGTCGCCGACGCTACCATTCGAGATCCACTTCACTCACGGCGGACAGGACTACGTGGTGAGCGTGCACTACTTCGATCGCGCGGTAGGGATACCCACGGACCAGGACATCGAGGTTCGGACCACTAACGGTTTTGAGAACTATGCCAACTACCCGTATAAGGCGCTCCCTGGGTGGACGACCAAGGCCAGAACACCATCCGCTGCGGTCGCGTGGGAAGACCAGCAGCAATCGCAAGGGGAACCCTTGGTCGGCCCTTGTCTGGCAGTGAAGACAGCGTTCACCCCACCCGCGCACCAGAACCCTGACAACTTCCTGGAGTACGTGAACCACGAAACGGATCAGACCGGCAGCGATGCGTTCGCCCGCTACTACTACCTGCTCACCGACCAGGCGCCATCGGATCCGAAAACCGGGCCCGCAGGACTCGTGGGCTTCACGGTAGACGAGGACGATCCCAAGTTTCTTGTCGAATCGGGGCAGACCGACCCGCCCGGAAACATCGCCCCCGCGAGCGATGCACACGAGGCACGGTGGATTGCGCCGGGGGACATGCTGTCCGGGTTCGGGCAGTCGACTCCCGTATCAAGTCTGGTGCTGAAGATCGAGGACAAGCGATTGATCCTCGAGCCCAAAGCCGCGTGTGACAGCCTGCGGCCCGGGGACATCCTGCTGTTCAGCGAGGACCCTGCCACGCGCGATGCCAGCCTCGGCGGGTACCTGCTGGCCACGGACAAACAGTGCGCCACGGTGAAGGGCTACGCTTGCTCGGGCGGCGACGGCTGTCTGCTCACCACCATCCAATCCAGCACCCGTGTCACGCTGAAGGAACCAGACAATCAGGTGGCAGGGGTCTGGGCCCGCATGGAGACGCGCCGCGTCGTCTCGGTGGAGGGGTCTCGCATCGAGTTGGATGAGCCCTTCCACCATCCCGTGGATCGGCTATTCGTGCTGAACAATCGATCCACCCTGAGTGCCTGGTTGCAGCGCAACTGCTTCACAGGATCCGATCCCCAATGCCAGGGCAGCATTGGCCCCGACGCACAGGCGAAGTACCAGAACGAGTTCGATTTGAACTTCGGCCGATGGATGTTCATGAAGACGCTGCCTGACGATTCTGTTGCCTTTATCGTCTTCAACTACCGAAACATCCGTAGGTTCCCCGACGAATCCCCTCTCGACACCCCGAGTTGGCCCGGTCTGCTGGCAGCCGTCACCATGGAACACCGCAGACCGCTTACCAACGCCAGCACCGAGATCACCACCTTCGGCGCGTACGATTCCTCAGGCGCGCGGTTCGTCGACCCCCCGCTCGATGGATCGAAGAACGTTCACTTCGTGCCGCACATCTGCCTCTCGTGCCACGGCGGCCAGCCGGGACACATGGACCGCGATGGGAACCTGCACACGACCAACTTCATCCCCTTCGATCCCGAATCCTACGGCTACCGCGACCTGGTCGATGGCCATGCCGTGGAATCGGAAGAGGCCATGAGAACCATGAACCAGGCGATCTGCCGCCACACGAACCCGTCTCCCGGGACGCGAACGTTCGTGGCCGGCATGGTGGGGCAACCGGAAAGAGACTGCGCCCCCGGGCGATCGCTGACGGGTGTGTTCCGAGCGGGGGTAGTGCCGATGGGATGGGAGGGGGATACCCGTCCTGGAGGCCCGACAAAGCAACAGCTTTACACGGAGGTCTTCGCGCCCTCGTGCCGCTTGTGTCACGTAACACGCGAGGGACCCATCGCATTCCGAAGCTACGAGGAGTTCAAGCAGTACGGAGCTGGCTACGTCGCCTGCAACCCCCCGTACATCATGCCGCAGGCCGAGCGCACGTATTACAACTTCTGGCTGGGTAGCCCTGAGGCACCGCGGCAACTGGTCGCGTCCGGACTGGCGCAAGAGAGCTCCGCGTGCGGCATTCATGCAGAGCATGAGTGAGGCCGCCAGACTAGCTAGCTGCCGCCACCACCGTGCGTTTCGGCACTGAGCGCTCAGCAGCGCATCCGGCCCGAAGCCAATCGCGGCGCGCGGTAGGCACGCGCAGCGACCGGAGCAGGACTTACACCAGGGCGTGCAGCAGACTATCGATCGACGCCTTCGCATCCCCATAGAACATCCGCGTGTTCTCCTTGA
>JBCBZW010000126.1 GCA_039815145.1 Pseudomonadota bacterium | reverse complement strand
CGGGTCGGTGGCGGAGACCACGCGATCTGCCAGGATTTTCTCCCCGGAGGCGAGCTCCACGCCGGTGGCCTTCAGGCCGTTTGCGGCGCTCTCGAGCTCGATCCTGGCGACGGGGCTCTCGTAGCGGATGTCGACGCCAGCATTTTCCGCCGCCGCCGCGATCGCGAAGATCAGGGATCGCACCCCACCCTTGCCCACGCGATGGGCGCCGTGGAAGTCCGTTCCCGCGCGGTAGAGCATGGCGAGTACGGCGCTGTTCGGTGAACGCGGCGCCAGGCGGGCGCCGATCAGTCCGTCCCAACACAGCATCGCCTTGACCAGTTCCTGCTCGAAGCGCTCGTCCACCAGGTCGCGGGCACACAGAGATGCGATGCGCAGGAACTCGGCCATGTCCTGCTTGCCAAGGCGGCGCAGCTTGAGCCCAAGCTGGGCGAACGTGGAGAGACCGCGCAAGGAGCGGTCGCTCAGGCGAGGCACCGTTTTCTCCCAGAAGGGGGCCAGGGCGCTCGCAAAGCGCTGCAGGTCCGCAGCGAAGGTGTCGAAGGCCTTGCAGTCCTGATCGCTCGCGCCGAACATCTTGCCGTCGGCGATCGTGACGTGCTCACCGTCGCGATCGAGTCCGACCAGTGCCACCGGCTCCGCCGCGTCGTCGAAGCCGAAGCTCGACAGCTTCAGCTCCTCGGCCACGGTGGAGGAGAAGTGGGCGATGGAATGGGCGAGGGAGACCCGGTAGCCCGGGTGGAATTCGTAGGTGTTGGCGAGCCCGCCCGGGCCGTCACCGGCCTCGAGCAAAAGTACGCGCTGTCCTGCCTTGGCGAGGGAGGCACCACAGACGAGTCCGTTGTGGCCTGCTCCAACGACGATGGTGTCGTATCGCTGCACGAGAGAGTTAGTCTTTCCAGGAGCCAGCCCGTACGCTAGTGAGGGCCCCAGAGTGCGGTCTTCCATGCCTACACGCTGACAGCGGTCACCGTTCCTGGTGCTTGCGCTGCCGGCTACAGGCTTCTCAAGATCGGTCGCGTCCGCCGTAGGAATTCCGTCCGCCTACGCCTATAGGACGAGAGGATCGGTGCTTCGCCAATGGTCATCGTCGAGTTTGCAAGGAATCGTCGGGAGATTTATGAACGTCGAGACTGCCGGCCCAGCGGAGGCCACCCTCGAGTCGGCCCTTGAGTGGCTGCGCGCAAACGGTATCGAGCGGATCGAAACCACCGTGCCCGACATGGCGGGTATCGGTCGAGGTAAGGTGCAACCAGTCTCTCAATTCAAGGGCGTGGGCACGCGTATCCCGTACGCGATCCTCTCCCAGACCTTGAACAGCTCCTTCCACCTCGGCAAGGACAACGTCGGCGACCGGGACATGTCCCTGCGCGCCGACCTATCGACGATACGCCGCATCCCCTGGACCCCGGAGCCCACGGCGATTGTCATCATGGACTGTATTGATGACGACGGAAATCTGATCGGCGCGGCGCCCCGCGCTGCCCTCGCGCGCATCCTGTCTCTCTACGAGCAGGAGGGCTGGAAGCCGGTGGTGGCGCCAGAGGTAGAGTTCTACGTCGTGCCCGCCAACGAGGATCCCTGGTCGCGGACGCGCCAGGTCGCCGAGGACGAAGATGATCTCGAAGATCTCATCGATCCCTACGGCACGGATCGCTTCCATGAGCTCTCGGGTTTCTTCACTGAACTCGAAGACACATGCCGCAAGCAGGACATCGAAACCGGTGCCCTGTCCCAGGAGCTCGGCCCGGGCCAGTTCGAGGTCAACTTCGATCACGGCGATCCGATGAAACTCGCCGACGACGTCTTCCACTTCAAGCGCACGATCCGCCACGTGGCGGCCAAGCATGATCTGCGGGTGATCTTCCTCTCGAAGGTCCACGAAGATGCGGCGGGTAGCGCGTTCCACATCCACCAGTCCGTCTACGATCGCGAAGGCCACAACGTCTTCTCCGCGGCCGACGGTGAAGCGCACGAGCGCTTCGGCCATTACATCGGTGGCCTGCAGCGCTACTTGCGTGACTTTCTACTGCTCTTCGCGCCCTACCCGAACTCCTATCGCCGCCTGAACAGCCATTGGGCGTCGCCGATCAACCTGGAGTGGGGTATCGACAACCGCACCGTCGGCCTGCGCGTGCCCTTGGCGAGCGCCCAGGCGCGACGGGTTGAGAATCGCCTCGCCGGTGCCGACGTCAATCCCTACCTGGCGATCGCCGGTAGTCTGGCCTGCGGGTATCTGGGCATGAAGCAGGAGATTATGCCGACGGCGGCGGTCGAGAAGTCTGCCTACGATGCACCCTTCGCCCTTCTTCGACACCCCCACTATTCGATCGCCAGCCTGCGTGCCAGCAAGGAAGCTGCGCAGGTATTCGGCGAAGAATTCGTCCAGCTGTTTGCTGCCATGAAGGAGCACGAGTGCCTCGAGTTCGAGGAGAAGGTGCCCGTGTGGGAACGCGAGCAGCTGGGCTGGACCATCTGATTTCTGTCGTCTGCGCTGTCTGCGAGGCGGGTAGTGCAGCGATGTCTCGAGGAATTTCATCGATGCTAGCTAATCCATTCGTTCGTTCGGCTCTGGCCTTGCTGGCAGGCGTCGCGACGCTCACTCCCTGGGCGGCACACGCCGATGGCCATGAGGCCGTGGCGCCGCCAAAGCCGTGGACCGTGCATGGCCTCAACACCATGGAGCTGGAAGATCTCGGCGACATCGATTGGACGCCCGTCGAGAGTGGCGTCCTCGGCAACAGCGAGAGCCTGCTCTTCGAGGGTGATAACACGGTTGCCGTGTGGGACGCGGGTCCGGCCAAGCTGATCCTCGAGGAGCCCCTGCCCTACGATGAGTTCGTCGTGGTGCTCAAGGGCAAGCTGGTGCTCACCGACGATGAGGGCCGCGCGATGACCTACGAAGCCGGCGACATGTTCATGCTGCCGAAGGGGTTCAAGGGCACCTGGGACATGACCGAGGCATACCGCGAGCTGATCGTCGTCGACACGACGGCCTACAACGAAGAGTAGGCGCAGCCGCTCCATGCGCGTCGGCATTCTTCGCACGGACACGGTGCGCCCGGATTTCGCGGAGCACTTCGGGCAGTACCCGCAGATGTTCCACCGCCTCCTCGGTGAGGTGGATCCGTCCCTCGAGTTCCGCGACTACGATGTGGAGCATGGGGAATACCCCGACGAGATAGACGAGGTCGATGCCTACCTCATTACGGGCAGCAAGTTCTCCGCCTACGACGATCTACCGTGGATCAAGCAGCTGATCGCCTTCGTCCAGGAGCTGCACGCAGCGCGTAAGAAGCTCGTCGGCATCTGCTTCGGCCACCAGCTCGTGGCGATCGCCCTCGGCGGTGCGGTGGAGAAGTCCGAGCGTGGGTGGGGTGTGGGCATCCACAGCGCCACCTTCACCTCGCTGCCCCCGTGGCACGACGGTGGGGAGGCGCAATTCAGGATCCTCGTGAGCCATCAGGATCAGGTGGTGAGCCTCGGCGATGGTATGGAGGTGCTGGCCGGCAGCGACTTCTGCCCCGTCGCCGTGACACAGGTGGACGAACACATCCTGACCTTCCAGGGCCACCCGGAGTTCGAAACAGGCTACTCGCGCGCGCTGATCGAGCTGCGCGGCGAATCGGTGGGAGCGCAGACCTACCGCTGTGGCCTCGAGTCCCTGGCGACGATGCCCGAGGGCCCTCGCGTGGCGGCGTGGATCGTGCGTTTCCTGCGGGGCCAGTGACCCGGATCGCTGCTCGCAGCTCTCGGGGCTCAGAACGTCGGTGGGGTGCACGCGCTGATCAGCTCGCAGGGCTCCTTGCCGGGGTTGGCGAAGCTGTGCGGCCGATGGCTCTCAAAGTAGTAAGCATCGCCCGGCTGCAGGATCTCGGCGACGCCGTCGATGGTGAGTTCGAGGCGCCCCGCCAGCACCAGACCGCACTCCTCGCCTTCGTGGCGCAGGTGGTGCTTGCCGGTGCTCGCGCCTGGTTGGTAGCTCTCGTGGAGGAACTGGATCGCCCGATGGCTGAGGTTGGCACCGATCTGGCGGAAGGAGATGCCGCCGTCGGCGATCTCGGTCAGCTCTGAGGCGCGGAAGATGACCTTGTCCTGGGTCTCCTCGGTGTCGCTGAAGAACTCGCTGAGGCTGATGGGGACGCCGTCGAGCACCTTCTTCAGCATGCTCACCGTGGGGTTGAGCTTGCCGCTCTCGATGAGGGAGATCGACGCGTTGGCCACGCCGGAGCGCTTGGCCAGCTCGCGCTGGGACAAGCGGTGGCGCTGGCGAATCGCGCGCAGGCGCACGCCAACCGAGGTGTCTTCCATCTGCAGGAGGCCTTGGTGTTTAGGATATTGAACAGTTTGAGCTCGCTCCGCAGTGAATTCAATGGCTTGTATTGGTCGGTTTAACTAATTGTTTAACGCGGTGGGCCGGGACTAGACTCCTGAAGCTCCCCCTGCCTGGAGTGAGTGTCCGATGAGCGCTGATATCGCCGAGTTGACCGACCAGTTCGACGTCAATCCCTTCTGGATGCCCTTCACGGCCAACCGTGACTTCAAGCGCAAGCCCAGGATCATCACGGGCGCCAAGGGGCACCACTACACCGGAGCCCACGGCGAGCAGATCTACGATTTCTTCTCAGGCCTGTGGACCGTCGGTGTCGGCCACTGCCACCCGAAGATCGTCGAGGCCGTGCAGCATCAGGTGGCTCACCTCGACCACGGGATGAGCTTCCAGGTGGGCAGCGACCGCTCCTTCCAGCTGGCTGCGAAGCTCACGGAGATGGCTCCCGAGGGCTTCACCCGGGCCTTCTTCACCAATTCGGGCTCCGAGTCGGTCGATACGGCGCTGAAGATCGCCCTCGGCTTCCACCGCTGCCACGGCAACGGTCAGCGAACGCGTCTCATAGGTCGAGAACGTGGTTACCACGGGGTGAACTTCGGCGGCATGTCCGTGGGCGGTATCGTGGCCAACCGGCAGATGTTCAGCGCCAACCTCATGCCCGGCGTGGATCACATGCGCACCACCTGCGATCTCGAGCACACGGCCTTCTCCCGCGGTCAGCCCGAGTGGGGCGCCCACCTCGCCGACGATCTGCTGCGCATCGCCAAGCTACACGGCCCGGACACCATCGCCGCGGTGATCGTCGAGCCGGCGGCCGGCTCCACCGGTATCCTGCCGCCGCCCGTGGGCTACCTCGAACGCCTGCGCGAGATTTGCACGGAACACGGTATCCTCCTGATTTTCGATGAGGTGATCACCGGCTTCGGCCGCACGGGCGCCTCCTTCGGCGCCGAGCGCTTCGGTGTGCTGCCCGACATCATCACCACGGCCAAGGGCCTCACCAACGGGGTGATCCCCATGGGTGCCGTGCTGGTGCGCGAGGAGATCTACGACGCCTTCATGCGCGGGCCGGACGCGGCCGTGGAGCTGTTCCACGGCTACACCTACTCCGGCCACCCGGTGGCCGCCGCCGCTGGCCTTGCCACCCTCGATGTGCTGCAGGAGGAGGCGATCTTCGATCAGGCCGCCGCCCTGTCCAAGCCCTTCGAGGAGCTGATCCACAGCTTCGCCGACCTGGAGAATGTCATCGACGTGCGCAACATCGGACTGATGGGCGCCATCGAGCTGGCGCCGCGCCCGGGCGCCCCGGGTGCACGAGGTCTGGAGGTGCACAAGCGCTGCTTCGTCGAAGAGCACATCGCCGTGCGCAATGGCCTCGACATCATCCAGTTCTCCCCCTTCCTCAACTCCAAGGTGGCCGACTGGGAGCGCGCCTTCGAGCGCATTCGCCACGTCATCACCACCACCGCCTAAGACCACGCCGGAGAGATCGACCCATGAGTTCCAATCCTGTAGCTCCCCTCACCGGCGCTGACGCGCTCGGTCACTTCATCAACGGCGAATTCGTGGCCGACGGCGGACGTACCGCACCGGTGACCAACCCGGCCACGGGCCAGGTGGTGCGCGAGGTGTCCCTCGCCCCGGCCAGTACCGTGGAGCAGGCCATCGCCGCCGCCGAGGCTGCCTTCGAAGGCTGGCGCAACACGCCTCCCCTCAAGCGCGCTCGGGTGATGTTCCGCTTCAAGCAATTGCTGGAGGAGCACGCCGAGGAGATCGCCGCGTCCATCACCGAAGAGCACGGCAAGGTGATCGACGACGCCCTCGGTGAATTCCAGCGCGGGGTCGAGGTGGTGGAGTACGCCTGCGGTATGCCCGAGCTGCTAAAGGGCGAGTTCACTAAGAACGTAGGGCCCGCCATCGACAGCTGGTCCGAACACCAGCCGCTCGGTGTGGTCGCCGGCATCACCCCCTTCAACTTCCCGGCGATGGTGCCCATGTGGATGTACCCCATGGCGATCACGGCCGGCAACTGCTTCGTACTGAAGCCCTCGGAGAAGGACCCCACCGCGTCGCTGATCTGCGCGCGTCTGCTCAAGGAGGCGGGGTTGCCGGACGGCGTATTCAACGTGGTCAATGGCGACAAGGAAGCGGTGGACACGCTGCTCAACGACCCGCGCGTGCAGGCCGTGAGCTTCGTTGGCTCCACACCGATCGCCGAGTACATCTACACCCAGGCCACTGCCAACGGTAAGCGCGTTCAGGCGCTCGGTGGCGCCAAGAACCACGCCATCCTGATGCCCGACGCGGACATCGACAACGCGGTCAACGCGCTGATGGGGGCCGCCTTCGGTTCCTGCGGCGAGCGCTGCATGGCGATCTCCGTCGCCGTGTGCGTGGGGAATGAGACGGCCGATGCCGTGGTCGCCAAGCTGGCCGAGAGCATCGGCCAGATGCGCATCGGCAACGGTGTCGACGCGTCCAACGACATGGGACCTCTGGTGACCAAGGAGCACTTTGCGAAGGTGCGTGGCTACGTCGACCTCGGCGTCGAGGAGGGTGCGACGCTCGTGAGCGACGGGCGCACGCTGGTGGTCGATGGTCACGAGGAGGGCTACTTCTTGGGGCCCTGCCTGTTCGATCACGTCACCGCCGCCATGCGCATCTACCAGGAGGAGATCTTCGGTCCGGTGCTCTGCGTGGTGCGCGTCGAGTCCGAGGAGCAGGCCATGCAGTTGATCGACGATCACGAGTTCGGCAACGGTACCTGCATCTTCACCCGCGATGGCGAGGCTGCCCGCTACTTCGCCGACCGGATCCAGGTGGGGATGGTGGGCATCAACGTGCCCCTGCCCGTCCCCGTCGCCTGCCATAGCTTCGGTGGCTGGAAGCGTTCCCTGTTCGGCGATCTCTACGCCTACGGACCCGATGCGATCCGCTTCTACACGCGACGCAAGACCATCACCCAGCGGTGGCCGGCGGGCGGCGTGCGCGAGACAGCACGCTTTACCTTCCCGAGTAACTAGCGCAAGGATCATCAGCACACCCGGCGCAATTGAGGATGGCTATGGACGACGCTACCCGAGAACGCACCGTCGATGAGTGGCAACAGCTCGACCACCATCATCACATGCACCCGTTCACGGATCACCGTGAACTCGGTGAGAAGCGCACGCGCCTGATCACCCGCGCCGAGGGTGTGTACATCTACGACGCGGATGGCCGGCAGATCCTCGATGGCATGTCCGGCCTGTGGAACGTCAACGTGGGCTATGGTCGCCAGGAGATCGTGCAGGCCGCCACCCGGCAGCTGACGGAGCTGCCCTACTACAACAGCTTCTTCCAGTGCACCAACGTGCCAGCGGTCGATCTCTCGGCGTTGCTGAACGAGCTGACACCGCCCCAGTTCGAGCACGTGTTCTTCGCCGGCTCCGGCTCGGAAGCCAACGATACGGTGCTGCGGATGGCGCGCACCTACTGGGATCTCATGGGCTACGAAGGCAAGCACACCTTCATCGCTCGCAAGAACGCCTACCACGGCTCGACGGTGGGGGCCGCCAGCCTCGGCGGCATGTCCGCCATGCACAAGCAAGGAGGCTTGCCGATCCCTGGGGTGGAGCACATCGAGCAACCGTACTGGTTCGATAGCGATCGGCGCCATTCGCCGGAGGACTTCGGTCTGGCGATGGCGCGCGAGTTGGAAACCGCCATCGAGCGCATCGGTGCGGACAAGGTGGCCGCGTTCATCGGCGAGCCGATCCAGGGCGCGGGCGGGGTGATCATCCCACCGCAGTCCTATTGGCCGGAGATCCAGCGCATCTGCCGCAAGCACAACATCCTCCTCGTGTGCGACGAGGTGATCACCGGCTTCGGACGCACCGGGGAGTGGTTCGGCTCGACCTACTTCGGGGTGGAGCCCGATCTGATGCCCTTCGCCAAGGGCGTGACGTCTGGCTACCTTCCCCTCGGCGGTGTGCTGATCGGCAAGCGTGTCGCGGACGTGCTGATCGAGAGGGCCGGTGAGTTCGCCCACGGCTACACCTACTCCGGCCATCCCGCGTCCTGCGCCGTGGCCATCGCCAATCTGGAGATCCTCCGTCGCGAGGGTCTCGTCGAGCGCATCCGTGACGACATCGGGCCCTACCTGGCGGAGCGCTGGAACCAGTTGGGCCAACACCCGCTGGTCGGAGAGACCCGCATGGTCGGCTTGATGGGGGCGCTGGAGCTGGTGCAGTCCCGGGACACGCTGGAGCGTTTTCCGAAGGATGCAGGGGTCGGCACCGTGTGCCGCGACCAGTCGATCGAAGCGGGCCTGGTGATGCGGGCCGTGGGCGACACGATGGTGGTGGCGCCGCCATTCCCCCTCAGCAAATCGCAGGCGGATGAGCTGGTCAACAAGGCAGCCGCGGCCCTCGATGCGACGATGGCGGTCGTCTTCTAGGAGACGCCGACGTCGCTCAAGGATGTGCTCGGAACGTTGCAAGGAGGCGATGTGATGCAGTCCAAGATCCCCCCCGCCGCGTTCATCGACGATGCGCGCCGCACTGTCGCCGAGGCCGCGCCCGACCTCCAACGCCGCGCCTGGTGTCAGGCGACGCTCTACGCCGGCCTGCTCGGTGCCGTTGCGCCCGCCGTCGCCCTGCCGGCACGGCGCGAGACCCAAGAGATTGCGATCGTCGGTGGTGGCCTTGCAGGGCTGATCGCCGCCTACCGGTTGCAGCAGGCCGGGGTGCTGGCCACGGTTTACGAAGGGTCATCCCGCCTCGGGGGACGAGTCTTCACGGATCGCGAGACCTTCGGCCCCCTGCAGATCTCCGAACGGGGCGGCGAGGCCATCGACTCGATCCACTTCACGGTGCGTCGCCTGGTCGAGGAGTTTGGCCTCAGCCTCGAGGCGCGCTTCGCCAACGATGACGGCTTCGCTTACCTCTACGAGTTCGACGGTCAACGCTACACCTACGCGGAGCTCCTGCGCAGCTTCGTGCCCCTGATCGTGGCCGCATCTCGCGACGAGCGTCTCTTCGGCCCCGACACGCGCTACGACCTGAACACGCCGGCGAGCCGCGCCCTGGACCGCCTGTCCGTCACCGACTACCTGAACCTGCGCCTCGAGGGTGGCGCCGATTCCCTGGCCGGCCGCTACGCGCGCTCCCTGGCCACGGGGACCTTCGGTATCGAGGCGGATCGGCTGAGCGCCATCAACACGATCTACACCTTCTCACTGCTCGGCTTGGGCACGCGGCACGCCCATCCGAACCGCGAGCTGCTGCAGCGGGCACTGGCGCGCCGCGGTCCGGCGAGCGCCTCGGATGAGGAGTTCGGTCCCGGCGTCTACCAGATCGCGGGCGGCAACGACCAGCTCGCCAGCATCCTCGCGGAGCGCCTTGGCGATCAGGTCGTGACCGAGCATCGCCTGGTGCGTGCAGCGACGGAAGGTGAGGCCACGCGCCTGCACTTCGAGACCCCCGCGGGCGCGCGGGAGGTGCTGGCGGATCGCGTGGTCATGACCCTGCCCTTCCGCGTGTTGCGCACCCTCGATATCGCAGACCTGGCGCTCGGCGCGCGCAAGCGCGTCGCCATCAACACGCTGGGCATGGGAACCAACAGCAAGCTCGCCGTGCAGACCAACGGCAAGGTGTGGCGGGAGCTGGGCGCTTCCGGTGGCGCCGAGACCGACCGCGATTTCCAGATCCTGTGGGAGCAATCCGCGGTGCAACCTGGGGAGAGCGGCGTATTGCTTAGTTTCACCGGGGGCGATCGCGGCGTTGCGGTCGGCACGGGATCGACGGCGGAGCAGGCGAGCAACTTCGTCAACGACGTGGACAGCCTGTTCCCAGGCGTCGCGGCGGATTGGAACGGGCGCGCCCTGCGCTCGCACTGGCCGAGCGAACCCTTCCAGCTGGGGTCGTACGCGGGCTACGAAGTGGGACAGTTCACCACCCTGCGCGGGATCGAGTCCGCCCGCGAGGGTGCGGTGCACTTCGCGGGCGAGCATACGGCTCTGGCCTTCCAGGGCTTCATCGAGGGAGCCCTGCGCAGCGGCGAGCGCACGGCCAACGAAGTGCTGGCCGCGATGGCAGTCCGCAGCGCTACGGTCGGCTGAGCGCTCAGCCTCCTTGCGTTACCCGCCAGGCAGGCTGCGCAGGTCCACCTGACAGTCGTAATAGCAGGCACCGCCGATCGCCGGCTCGCGGCGGTCGGCGAGCAAGGCGTTGACCGTGTTGTGCGTGGGGGAGTCGGCAATCCACGCGCCCTTCGGGACGAACAGGGTGCCGGGGCGCACGTCCTCGCTCACGCGGGCACGCAGCTGCACCTCGGCGAGCTCGTTGTAGAGCATCACTGCGCCGCCATCTTGTATCCCGTGGGCGTGCGCATCCGCTGGGTGGATCTCACAGCGCACGTCCTCCTGTTGCGAGGCGAGTCCGCCGAAGGTCGAGTTCACCCGGTGCTCCGATGCGGGCGTCACCAGGGTGAAGGCGCGCTTGCCCTCCAGCTCGACGAAGCTCGGCAGGCCCTGTCCGCAGTGGGCTTGCATCGCCTCGCTGTACAGTTCGATCCGCCCGCTGGGGGTGGTGCAGTCGGTGCCGCGAAGCATCGCCGCTTGCGCATGGTCCTGCATGTCGAGGGCGCGATCGAGGGCGCGGTCGGCGAGGCCGCTGGCGCCGTTTTCCAGGGCCTTCGCGGCGAGTTCCTCATCGCTCTCTTGGAAGCAGGGCTCATCGAAGCCGAAGCGGGCTGCCAGGCGACGGAACAGTGCCATGTTGCTGAGCGCTTCACCCTGCAGGGGCACCACGGCCTGCGTACGTTGCAGGTAGCGATGGCCGTAGGCCTTGTAGAGATCGCCATACTCGAAGTGTGTCGGGGCGGGCAGCACCAGATCGCAGCAATCCATGGAGTCGGTCATGCTCACGTCGCTGCCGACCACGAAGCAGTCCTGCGACAGGAGTGCCTCGCGCATACGGTCCTGGCGTGGGTGTACGGCCACGGGGTTGTGGTTGTAGACGAACAGGGCCCGCAGGGGCGTCTCCTCACCAGGCTTCAGCACCAAGCGCGGGATGTCCATGACGTTCAGGGTACGTACGCCCGCCGGAGCGAGGTCCGGGCGGGAGAGCGCGTCGCGATCGACGGCGAAGAAGCGAGAGGTTTCGCACACGCCGGCGCCCTGGGGGCCGATGTTGCCGGTCAAGGCCATGAGCGAGAAGGCGCCGCGCAGTCCGGCGCTGCCGTTGCGATTGCGCTCGGGGCCCACGCCGATGCTCATGCCGGCGGGGCGGTGCGTGCGCAGGAGTTCGGCGAAGCTTTCGATGAGGTTGGGCGCAATGCCGCAATGGGCGGCAGCACGGGCCACATCGTAGCGACGTGCTTCGTCGAGGAATTGTGCTGCCCCGTGGGTGTGCGCTTCGATGAACGGCCGGTCGAGGCCACCGTCGCGCTCCAGGAGCGCTGCGACGCCGTAGGCCAGGACCACATCCGTGCCCGGGAGCAAGGGGATATGCAGGTCCGCGCCCTTGGCGATACGGGTGCGCTTGGGATCCACCACCACCACCCTGGCCCCGCCTTTCTGAGCATCGCGGATGATCGTGGTGAGATGCAGATTGCAGGCCGTGACGTTGTTGCCCCAGATGATGATCAGGCGCGAATCGCGAAGCTCCTGAAAGTCGATCCCGCCGGCATCGCCGAATACCGTCTCCCAGGCGGCGCTGGAGGTGCCGGCGCACAGGGGTGAGGCATCCACCTTCGATGCCCCGAGGCGATGGAAGAAGCGCTTGTCCATGCTGCCGTTGGCCAGCAACCCCATCGGGCCACCGTAGTAGAGCGGTGCGATGGCCTGTGCGCCCCAGCGTTGAATAACGTCACTGAAGCGGGCGTGAATGAGGTCCAGCGCCGCATCCCAGCTGATCGCCTCGAAGCCGTCGCCGACGCGTCGCATGGGCCGGCGGATCCGCAGGTCGCCGTGGACCTGGGCCGGGAAGGACTTCACCACCTTGGCGCAGACCTTACCCCGGGTGAAGGGGTTGCCCTTGCCGCCGCGGACCTGGGTGAGGCGGTTCTCCTCGACCGTGACCTCGAGGCTGCAGGTATCGGCGCAGTCCAAGGGGCAGACCGTCTGCCGGGTCGCTGGGGCGCGGGCTGGGGACATCGGGGTGGTCATGGTAGTTCCTGCAATCGTTGAGGCCTCGGGTTGCCCTATGATGCTACCGCTTGAAGGGGGGCTTGCGGGTACCCGGATCACCGGGTGATACCATCGGCCACCGCTTACGCCCGACGAGCGCTGACAGGGAGAGAACATGGGCTGGGTTTATCTGACGATCGCCATCCTGTCGGAGGTGACCGGCACCATCGCGCTGAAGGCCTCGGACGGATTCAGTCATCCTCTGGCGAGCAGCATCTGTGTCATCGGCTACTGCGTGTCCTTCTATTTCCTATCGCTCGTGCTCAAGTACGTGGCCGTGGGGGTTGCCTACGCGATCTGGTCGGGGGTCGGCATCGTGCTGATCGCCGCCGTCGGCGCCCTGTGGTTCCGCCAGATTCCAGACCTTGCTGCACTATTAGGCATGGGCTTGATCATCATCGGGGTGATCGTAATCCAGCTATTCTCGGCATCACATACCGCCTGAGCGCGATCAGGCATCCCAGTTGCCGTCGGGGTCACCTGGATACACCCCCAGGTAGCGGCCATCGCTCTGGTACCCCATCAGCCGTTGCACGCGTTCGGGGAAGCTGCGCGCCAGCTCCCGAGGCACGCTGAGGTACTGATTCTCCTCCTGGCGCAGCCATCCCAAACTATAGGTATTGATCAGTCCTGTGCGCGGGCTACTCGTTGTGTTCGCGCCGCCGCCATGCCAGGTGGAGCCGAGGTAAAATAGCGCCGATCCTGGAGGCATGACGGCCTGAACCACATCACCCTCATCGCTCGGAGCGGCCAGGATCCTGCGGCCGTCGTGAATGGGTACCATCCTGGTCGCACCGTTTGCAGCCGTAAACTCCGTTAGGGCCCACATCACGGAGATCTGCAGTTCCACGCCTGGCAGTTCGATCGGGTACAGCTCGTCCACATCTCGGTGCAGCACCTGGTCGGTCTCCCCGGGCAGAATCCTGATCGCTTCAGTGCTGCCGATGCGATAGCTGTTGGCGTGCGGCAGCAGCAGCGCGTCGGCCACGGCCAGCACCCTAGGGTGGGCGATCAATGCCGCCGAGGAGCGCGACTCCTTGAGGATGGCGCCGACACGCAGGGTGCGATAACCGTTGAAGTCATTGGCGGCGTCGGCGCCGTGGTCGGCGAAGGGGGACTCGAGCTCCTCCAGTATGGCGCCTAGTACCGGCGCATCGGCCAGTTCACGGACGACCACTCCACCGGTGCTCCGCAGCGCCGCGACAACGGCCTCGGCAGAGACCGAAGGGTCGAGCGAGGGGACCAGCCCGTTCGGCTCAGCACCCACGCCGCTCATGATGCATCGGCCAGCGCCGGGCTGGATTCCCGCAGTCGCGAGTACATGATCGCGTAGATGAGCAAGGCCAGGATCGACGCACTCGCGCATAGGATGAACACGCCGTGGTAGCCGAAACCACCGGCGAGGACGGACGCGGCGATGTTGGGGCCGATGATCTGACCCAAGCCCTGGGCCCCTGGCATGAGCGCTGAGTAACGACCATCGGGATCGACGTTGGCCACGCTCGCCATTTGGTACACATCGATGAACACCCAGAGAAAGTTGAAACTGAATAAGCTGACGACGATGTTCACGTTATCGACGCCATTCGCCAACATCGCCACGACGATCGCCTGTAGAACCAATGTGATCATCAGCGGCCGCGCCAGTCCGAAGCGATTACTGATCAGCGTGGCGAACAGACAACCGAGTACAGAGAAGAACGAGGTTAGCACCAGGGCGCGGGCTACCCAGTCCGGATCGGCCGCTGAGTCAGCGCTGGCGAGTTCGATGTAGGTCCAGTAGGCGCCGATGTTGATGTAGGTGACGCCGATCGCGGCGAGCACCATCCATGGCAGGTAGCGAGGAATAGGCGGCCGATCCCCCTCCCCGGATGCTCCCTCGTCTTTCGCGGCGCGCTTGCGGTGCGCAGGGAACCAACCCAAAAACGGCAGCGTCAGCAGGTAGCTCACGATGAACACCAGGTAGATACCGTTCATCGAGAGCAGCGGCAGAACGGCGAGTTCACCCGCCTGTGAGAAGGCGAAGGCGAACAGGGCGAAGTTGAAGGCCCGAGCCGGGCGCGAGGTGGCACCGAGGTTTGCCACCGCGACGGCCGTGTAGATGCCGCTACCGATACCGCTCGCGAAACGCAGCCATAGCACGTGCTCGTAGGCGTTCGTGATCGTGCACAGGCCATTCGCGGCAACGGAGATCACGATGCCGAGCAGGGTCAGGTGGCGGCGACTGAACCGCGCAATCGTCAGGGAGGTCAGCACCGCGCCTAGGGAGAGGCCGCCGAGATCTGCGCCGGCCACGCGTCCCACCTCGACCTCGGAGAAGCCCAGCTGGTTGACCCAGGCGGAACTGATCACCGGGATGCCGACCAGCACCCCGTAGCCGACGAGCACCATGTAGAGGGAGATGCCCATGGCGCGCCAGTTGTCGAAGGGGTTGCTCGGTGCCGGGGTGCCCATCGTGACGACTCAGAATGCGTGCGGCG
>JBCBZW010000125.1 GCA_039815145.1 Pseudomonadota bacterium | reverse complement strand
ATCTACTTTGCGGCCGTGATCACTGGCTTCGTCACCCTGATCTGGGGGGCGGACCGTTTCGTGCTCGGTGCCGCCGCCTTCGCTCGCAACCTCGGCGTGTCCACCATGCTGATCGGGCTCACGATCGTCGGCTTCGGCACCTCGGCGCCCGAGGTGCTGGTAGGGGCCATGGCCTCCCTGCAGGGCAATGCGGGCCTCGCCGTCGGCAATGCCATCGGCTCTAACATCGCCAACATCGCCCTCGTGCTCGGGGCAACGGCTCTGGTCGCGCCGCTGGCCGTGTCCTCCCAGACCGTGCGCCAGGAAATCCCCATCCTGCTGTTGATCACCCTGGCCACCCTGGGCCTGTTGCTGAACGGCGAGCTGAGTCGCCTCGACGGCGCGATCATGCTGACGGGGCTGGCCGTGCTGCTCGGCTGGATGGTGCACCTCGGGATGTCGCACACGCCCGAAGACAACCTGCTCGCGGACTACGACGCGGAGATCCGTAGCGACCTCTCCCTGAATGCCTCCGTGGCCTGGACGGCCGTCGGGTTACTGGTGCTGCTGACCGGAGCCCAGGCCCTGGTGTGGGGCGGCAGCGGCCTGGCCGAGGCCATCGGTGTCAGCGACACGGTGATCGGCGTCACCGTAGTGGCGATCGGCACCAGCCTGCCGGAGCTCGCCGTGAGCGTGGCCGGTGCCCGCAAGCGCGAGCATGACCTGGTGCTCGGCAACATTATGGGCTCCAACATGTTCAACCTGTTGGCGGTGCTCGGCATCGCCAGCGCCATCACCCCGATCGACCTCGACCCCACGATTCTGGCCTTCCACTTCCCCTCGATGGTGGTGCTGACCCTGGCCTTGTTCGCCATGTCCTACGATCTGCGCGGCGGACCGGGTCGCATCAACCGCATCGAGGGTGCGATGCTGCTCACAGCCTTCGCCAGCTACCACTACATGGTCTACCGCTCGGCACTGTAGCCATGGACACCGCCGACCCACCTAACGACGCACATATCCTGCACCTGGCGCGCCAGGTATTGGAGATCGAGGCCGACGCCGTGTCCGCCTTGATCGGTCGCGTCGGCGAGCAATTCGTACGCGCCTGTCGCCTGTGCCTGGCGTGTGAGGGCCACCTGATCGTCATCGGCATGGGCAAATCCGGTCACATCGCGCGCAAGATCGCGGCCACCCTGGCGAGCACAGGCAGCCCCGCCTTCTTCGTACACCCGGCGGAAGCCCAGCACGGCGATCTCGGCATGGTGACGTCCTCCGACGTGCTCATCATGTTGTCCAACTCCGGCGAGACGGCAGAGATCCTGGGCCTGCTACCGCTGTTCAAACGCATGGGAGTACCCACGATCGTGATGACTGGCAAGCCCGCCAGCACCATCGCCAAACACAGCGACGCGGTGCTGGACGTGAGCGTCGCTGCCGAGGCTTGCCCGCTGAATCTCGCGCCGACAGCGAGCACGACGGCCACCCTCGCGATGGGCGACGCCCTCGCCGTGACCCTGCTCGAAGCACGCGGCTTCACCAGCGAAGACTTCGCCCGCACCCACCCCGCCGGCACCCTGGGGCGGCGCCTGCTGCTGCGCGTGGGCGATATCATGCACACGGGCGAGGCGATCCCGCGGGTGCGCCTTGGCACCACCTTGCGCGATGCCCTGTTGGTGGTGACGGAGAAGGGCCTGGGCTTGACCACCGTGCTCGACGCCGACGGCACCCTGGTGGGAGTCTTTACCGACGGTGACCTGCGCCGCGCGCTGGACAAGCGCGTGGATCCGCACGCCACGGCGATCGAGGACGTGATGACCGCATCACCCAAACACATCACCGATGACATGCTGGCCAGTGAAGCGGTGCTGCTGATGCAACGCCACCGGATCACCGCCCTGCTGGTGAACGATGGCACCGGTCAGCTGGTCGGAGTACTGAGCATCCACGATCTGATGCGTGCGGGAGTCGTCTGAACCGATGCAGATTACAGAGCCCTTGCGCGCGCAAATGCGCGGCATCGCGGCGGTGGTGTTCGACGTTGACGGCGTCTTCACCGACGGTGGCCTCTACCTCAGCGACGATGGCCGCGAGTCCAAGCGCTTCGACACCAAAGACGGTCTGGGCGTGAAGCGCCTCCTCGACGGTGGCGTGCGGGTGGCGATCATCTCCGGGCGCCCGTCCCCTGCGGTCGCCTCGCGCATGGGGGCGCTCGGCGTCGAGCCGATCCACCTCGGCGTGGGCGACAAGGGGCCGGTCTTCGCCGATGTCGCGGCCAGCCTCGGCCTGCCGGAGACCTCGTGTGCGGCTGTCGGCGATGACCTTCCCGACCTCGACATGTTCGCCCGCGCTGGCCTCACCATCGCCGTCGCCGACGCGGTGGAACGGGTGCGGGCCGCTGCCCATTGGGTGACCACAAGGGGCGGAGGCCGCGGCGCCGTGCGCGAAGTGTCGGACGCCATACTGGCGGCCCGGGCGGGGCACTGAGCGGACCTGTCATGCCGATTCGCCAAATCCTCATCATCACCACGCTCGCCCTGCTCGCCCTGGCCAGCCACTTCGCCCTGCGCCAGCCGGACCAGCAGACGCAGGCGAGCGCACCTAAGGAAGCGGGTTACTACGTGGTCGACGGCACGCTACGCGGCCTTGCCGACAACGGCGACGCCCTGTTCGAGATCAGCGCCCAGCGCGCCGAACAGCAACCGGCGCTGGCCCGTGTGGCCCTCGAAGGCGTCGACGTGACCTACGCCGATGTGCAGGAAATACCCTGGCGCCTGCACGCGGACCGCGGGCACATCAGCGCCGACTGGAAGCTGCTCGAACTGAGCGGCCGGGTGCGCATCGAGGGCACGGACAGCGAGGGCGCCCCCCTCGCCCTGCACACGGACAACTTGACCGTGATGGTCAACGACCGCCGGGCGATCACCCAATCGGACGTGCGGGTGGTGAGTACGCGCGGGGTGATCACCGCGCGGGGCATGACCGCCGACCTCGCCGCCCAGTGGTTCGAATTGGAAACGGATGTGCGTGGCCGCTTCGTGGCGGCCGTCGATTCAGGAGATCTACTTTGACATCGCGAGTTCGACCGCGAGCCGAGCGCCCTGGGCGCGCCACCCCCGTGCTCGCGACGCTGTTGTTGGCGGGCCTGGCGACAACGCCCTGCTGGCTCCCCGCCACACAAGCGCAGGCGCCGGCTCCCGAGGAAGCGCCGCCCACCTCACCCGAACCCGCGCAAACGGCCGCCGAGGACTCGGAGGCCGAGCCCGCCATCCTGGTGGACGCCGCCGACGCCCGTATCGACCGCCGCACCGATGAGCTCATCTTCACCGACATCATCATCACCCAGGACACGCTGAGCGTCCGTGCCAGCCGCGCCGTTGGCACGGGCCTGAGCTTCGAGAGCAGCGACTGGTCCTTCTCCGGCGATGTGCAACTCACCAGCGATGGCGCCCTGATCGAAGCCAGCGAAGCCGTCCTCACCTTCCGCGACAACAAGCTGCAGACCGCCGCCCTGACCGGGGCGCCGGTGACCTTTCGCCGCGAGAGCAAGCAGGTCGCAGGCCGCTTCGCTCGCGGCCGCGCCCAGCGCGTGGATTATGATTTGGCGAATGCATCTGTTCGCCTGAGCGGTGACGCCTGGCTCTGCGAAGACGGCAATGAGATCACCAGCGAGGTGATCGTCTACGACATCGACGCGGAGCAGGTGCTCGCGGACGGCGGGCGCGGCGAGGACGGTCGGGTCAAGATCCTGATCACCCCCGGGTCCGACGCCCAGGATGCGCCGGACTGCAGCGCCGAAGACGCCGGCGCGCCATGAGCAGCCTGGTCGCCACAGATCTGCACAAACGCTATCGATCCCGTCAGGTAGTGAAGGGCGTCAGCCTCGACGTGAGCAGCGGTGAAGTGGTGGGACTGCTCGGCCCCAACGGGGCCGGCAAGACCACCGCCTTCTACATGATGGTGGGGTTGGTCGCCTGCGACGCCGGGCGCATCGTCATCGACGACCAGGACGTCACCCGCCTGCCGATCCACCGGCGGGCCCAGCTCGGTCTCGGCTACCTGCCCCAGGAAGCTTCCGTTTTCCGCCGCCTGAGCGTGGAGGACAACATCATGGCCGCCCTCGAACTGCGCGCCGATCTCACGCCCCAGGCGCGCCGGGAGAATCTGGAGAGCCTGCTCGAAGAACTGCACATCTCACATATTCGAACCGGTCTCGGCGTGTCCCTCTCGGGCGGCGAGCGGCGGCGGGTGGAGATTGCGCGCGCGTTGGCAGCGAATCCACGCTTCGTGCTCCTCGATGAGCCCTTCGCCGGCGTCGACCCGATCTCGGTACTCGATATTCAACGGATAATTCAACAACTTACAGACCGTGATATCGGCGTACTCATCACTGATCACAATGTGAGGGAAACACTGGGCATCTGTCAGCGGGCCTATATACTCAATGCTGGCACGGTTATCGCATCCGGCACGCCCGAGACGGTGCTCGACAACCGGGAAGTGCGCCAGGTTTACCTCGGCGACGAGTTCCGCTTGTAGAGCCACACCTCTCCCGAAGGGCAGCGCCGCGCGTCCCCCGCGCTCGTCTCCCATGTGTTCGCCACCGCAGGTCTCCACCGTTTCCGCATGCTGAAGCCCTCGATTTCCCTCCGCATCGGTCAGCAGCTGACCATGACGCCTCAGCTGCAGCAGGCGATTCGCTTGTTGCAACTACCGGTGGCCGAGCTGCAGTCGCAACTGCAGGAAGCGCTGGAGAGCAACCTCATGCTGGAGCAGGTGGAAGAGCACGCCACCTCGGCCAGCGAGAGCGCGCAGAACGGTGCTGACAACACGGCCGACGAGGCGCCGCGGGAAGCGGAGGCCTCCACCGCAGCCAGCGACGAGCCGGTGGTGGTGAACGAGGCACCGGACGATGAGAATTGGCTGGAGCCGGCCTTCACCGGCACCCCGGGCGAGGGCAGCGGCCAGAACTGGCAGGACGATGGCCGCTCGATGGAGTTCGCCGACCCTGAGGGCGGCTCGCTCACCGAGCACCTGCTGTGGCAGCTGAACCTGGAAGATCTCACGGAACGCGAGCGCAAGCTGGGCGAGGCGATCGTCGACGCCATCGATGACGACGGCTACATCGGCGAGTCCCTGGAGGTCATCGCCCACGCCGTCGACCGGGACCTACCCGAGGGCGAGGCGCCGATCGATGACAAGGCAATGGAGGTGGTGCTCCACGTCATCCAGCGCATGGACCCGACGGGGGTGGGCGCCCGCGACCTGGCCGAGTCGCTCACGATTCAGCTCATGTCGATCGCCGGGGATACGCCGGGGCGCGAGGTGGCCCTGCGTATCGTCGAGAACGACCTCGAAACCCTCGGCAATCAGCAGCTCGCCGCCCTGCGGCGCAAGCTCGGCACCAGCGATGAGGAGCTGGCGCTGGCCGTCGCCCTGATCCGCTCCCTGCAGCCGCGCCC
This sequence comes from Pseudomonadota bacterium, assembly GCA_039815145.1. Taxonomy (NCBI): domain Bacteria; kingdom Pseudomonadati; phylum Pseudomonadota; species Pseudomonadota bacterium. Next base: position 9,569 of record JBCBZW010000125.1, on the reverse strand, counting down.
CGGCGCTGCGGTGCAGCCAGAGCGCTCTGACTATGTCGTGCCAGACGTCTATGTACGCAAGCTCGGCGACCGCTGGGTGGTCGAGGTCAACCCCGGTTCCCTACCAAAAGTCCAAGTAAACCAGACCTATGCCAGCATGCTGGGCCGCGGCAGCGACCACACGGCGCTGAAGGCCCAGTTACAGGAAGCGCGATGGCTGGTACGCTCGTTGGAAATTCGCAATGACACGCTGCTGCGCGTCGCGACGTGCATCGTCGAGCGCCAGCACAAGTTTCTGGAACAAGGCGACTTCGCCATGCGTCCAATGGTGTTGCGAGACGTGGCTGAGGCGCTGGACATGCACGAGTCGACCATCTCGAGGGTCACCACCAATAAGTACATGCACACGCCGCGAGGTGTCTTCGAGTTCAGACACTTCTTCTCTAGCCACGTAGGCAAGGAGGGGGCTGAGCACTCCTCCACCGCCATCCGCGCCATGATTCGCAAGATGATCGCCAACGAAAACCCGGAGAAACCGCTTAGCGACAACAAAATCGCCCAAACGTTGGTGGATGACGGTATCGACGTCGCCAGAAGGACGGTAGCCAAGTACCGCGAGGCCATGTCCATCCCCTCCTCCAGCGAACGGAAGAAACTGCACCTTCGACAGTTGTAAGGTGCCCGTCATGTCGAAGCATGGCGGTATATCTTGCCAAGGAGACGCCTCATGCAAGTGAAAATGACCGGTCATCACGTGGATATCACCGATGCCCTTCGCGACCACGTCAACTCGAAGTTGACGAAGCTCGAACGGCACTTTGACCACATCGTCGACGTTCAGGTCACCCTGACCGTGGAGAAGAACCGGCACCGTGCAGAGGCAACCTTGAATTTGGGCGGCGGACTAGTCCACGCCGAGAGCGAAGAAGAACAAATGTACGCAGCGATCGACCTACTCATCGACAAGCTCGATCGCCAAGTACTGAGGCACAAGGAAAAGTTGACGGACCACCATGCCAAGGAAGCCCACAGACAGCGCCTCGCCGAACAATAGCGATAGCCAGGCCAGCTGCCAACCCGTGAGTCGATTCGCTGAGCTACTAGCGCCGGCGCGGGTGCTGTGCAACGTCGAAGCGCGCGGCCAGAAGCACGCCTTCGAAATATTGAGCGAGCTGCTCGCCAACGCCGATCACGGGATCGGCTCGAGCATCATCTTCGACGCCCTGATCCAGCGTGAGCGCCTCGGCGCCACGGGCCTGGGTCAGGGCGTTGCCCTTCCCCACGGGCGCGCCGATGAGCTGGAGGGCACGGTTGCGGCCGTCCTCAAGCTGCGCGAACCGATCCCCTACGACGCGCCGGACGAGCAACCGGTGCATATCGTGTTCGGCCTGCTGGTGCCGCGCGATGCCACAGACGGCCACCTGGGTAACCTCGCCCACGTCGCGCGCACCCTGCTGCGGCCCGGGTTTCTCGACGAGATCCTGGCGAGCCCGTCCTCGAGCGCCCTGCATCAGCTGTTCCTGGATGCCGACGACGATGCCCTCGCCGCGGCCGCAGGGGACGGGAACTGAGCCCCGCCCATGCGCATCATCATCGTGAGTGGCCTCTCCGGCGCAGGCAAATCGATCACCCTGCACATGCTGGAGGACTTGGGGTACTACTGCGTAGATAATCTCCCCGTCGCCCTGCTCGCAGGCTTCGTCGAGCACACTCACAGCAACCTCACCCACGGCTTGTTCGAGCGCTGCGCCGTGGGCGTCGATGCGCGCAACCCGCCGCAAGACATCGCCGCCGTGCCCGAGGTGGTGGCGCGGATCCGCGATCGTGGCATCGACTGCGACGTGATCTACCTCTCCGCGGCCGAAGAGGCGCTCATCAAGCGCTACAGCGAGACCCGTCGACGCCATCCCCTCACCAACGATGGCCACGGCCTGCGCGACGCGCTGGCGCGAGAGCACGGCTTGATGCTGCCGATCAGCTCCCTCGCCGACCTCATCATCGACACCACTCACACCAACGTGCATCAGCTGCGCGAGCTGGTGCGCGAGCGTATCGACCAGCGGGCGAGCACCCGCCTGTCGTTGCTGTTCCAATCCTTCGCTTACCGCAACGGTGTGCCGAGTGATGCGGACTTCGTGTTCGACGTGCGCTCCCTGCCAAACCCCCACTGGCACCCCGACCTGCGGCCGCAGACAGGCCTCGATGAGCCCGTGCGAGAGTTCCTCGATGAGCAGCCCTCCGTGAACAAGATGTTCGACGACGTGCGCGGCTTCCTCACCCAGTGGATCGGCGACTTCGAGAAGACCAACCGCAGCTACCTCACGGTGGCGATCGGCTGTACGGGCGGCCAGCACCGCTCGGTCTACATGGCGAGCCGACTTGCACGGCATTTCAGCGATCGGTATACCAATGTACTGACGCAGCATCGGGAGCTTCCCGGCTGACGGCACGCGCCTCCACCCCCATCCCCGGCGAGTGACCGAGATACCGCTGCCACCGCCTGCAGGGGAGGAACATGGCCGTCGTCGTACGCAATGTGGTCGTCAGTGACCCTCGCGGGCTGCACATGCGCCCGTCGAGTGCCATCGCCGAGGCAGCGCGCGGCGCCGAGGGCAGCACGATCACCCTGCACTACATGGGGCGTAGCGCCAGCGCCACCAGCGTGCTCAGCCTGATGATGCTGGCCGCCACCCAGGGCGCGGAGATCGAGATCACGGCCGAAGGTGAGCGCCCCTGCCAACCTACGGTCGAGCGGATCTGCCAGATCCTGCGCACCACCCAAGTGGGTTCCCACGAATGAGCGCCACCGCCCGCGGCAGCGGCGTCTCGAGCGGCATCGTGATCGCGCGTGTACGCCTGGAGAGTGCCCTGGCCGCGCGCACCGCCAACTTCGGCACCGCCCTCACGCCCGGCGAGGAACGCGACCGCCTGGACCAGGCGATTCGCCAGGTGGTGGCGAGCTTCGAAGCCGCCGATCAACATGCACGGGAGTGGCCCCTCGAGGTGCGTGCCATCGTCGATGGCCATCGCCACATCCTCGAAGACGAGGCCTTTGCCGAACCTATCCGTTCGCTGATCGAGAGCCGCCAGTGCACGGCGGAGGAAGCCCTCCTCACCCACGAAGAAGAGGTGCTCGACGCCCTCGAGCGTATCGACGACCCCTACCTGGCGGCCCGCCGAGACGATCTCGAGAGCCTGTTCGGCAAGGTCCTGACCATGCTCAGCACCCAGCGCGAGGCAGGCGCCGAGGAGGCATCCCCAACACGCGGCGCCAGCGAGGAGGCCGCGTACGTGCTGGTCTGCGCCGACCCAGCCCCGACAGATCTGCTGCTACCGCGTAGCGGCACGCTCACCGGCCTCATCTCCGAGCGCGGCGGCCAGCTCTCGCATACCACCATCGTGGCGCGCAGCCTCGGCCTGCCCTACGTCGCCGGCCTCGCCGACGCTACCCACACGCTTCGATCGGACCAACTGGTGATCGTCGACGGCGGCGCCGGCGTGGTCATCACCGATCCCGACCCGCGCACCCTCGTCGTCTACCGCGAACGTCAGCAGCTGGAACAACGGCGCAAGCGCTCCCTGCAGAGCGCCCCCGCGCTCGCCGGCCCCGTCGCCACCCGCGATCGGATCGGCGTGGAGATCATGTCCAACGTGCGCGGCCCCGGCGATCTCACGGCCTCACGGCGCCTGCAGGTGGACGGCGTCGGCCTCTACCGCACGGAGTTTCTCTACGCCAACCGCGACGACCTGCCGAGCGAGGAGGAGCACTACAACAGCTACCGCCTGCTGGTCCAAGGCATGGGCGGCAGCACCGTGACCATCCGCACCCTCGACGCCTGCGCCGGCCCCCAGCTACGCTCCCTGGCCAAGCACCTGCCGCGCACCAACCAACCGGCCCTGGGACTGCGGGCGATCCGCCTGTGTCTGCAGCACCCGGAGCTGTTCGCCCCGCAGATCCGCGCGCTGCTCCGCGCTGCCTGCCACGGCCCCCTGCGCATTCTTCTGCCGATGATCGCCACGCCCGCCGAGCTGCGCGCCGCCCTCGCCTTCATCGACGACTGTCGCGAAGCCCTGGACCGTGAAGGGACAGCGCACGAGGAGAACGTCCCCGTGGGGGTGATGATCGAGGTACCCGCCGCGGCCATGTGCGCGCGTACCCTCGCCCGCGAAGCCGCGTTCCTCTCCATCGGCACTAACGATCTCATTCAGTACACGCTGGCGATCGATCGCGACGACGACGCCGTGCAGTCCCTCTACGAGCCTGCCCACCCCGCCGTATTGCGTCTGATCCGCGACACCTTGGCCGCGGGTGCCGCCGCGGGCACGCCGGTCGCCCTGTGCGGTGAGATGGCCGGCGATCCGCGCTTCACCCGCCTGCTCCTGGGGCTCGGCCTCACCCACTTCAGCATGAGCCCCACGGCGATCCCCGAGGTCAAGTGCATCGTGGCGGAGACCAACGTCACCCAGGTGCGCGCCCAGGCGCTGGCAATCGCCGAGTGCGACTGCCCGGAGGAATCACAGCACCTGCTGGCCGTGCTCAACGCCGACTGATTCCGCCTCACCCACCGTCGCATCGCGCAGCATGCCCTGGCGGTGACCGAAGTAGTCGTGGCAATGCGCCTGGCGCTGGGCCCAATCGCGCAAGTCATGGGTGTGGATCATGCCCCTCGGCCCCGCCAAACCCACCAAGACGCCCAGCCACACGAGCAGGTATTCCATGAGCTTATGCGTCTCGTAGCTGCGATGGATGAGCAACCGATGCATGCCGAGGGAGTGCCCCAGGCACAGGGTGAGCGCGGTGGTCACGGTGAATACCAACAGCGTGTCCAGACTGAAGGTGAGATAGCCGCCCACGAGTGCGATCAGCGTCATCGACGATAACCACAGGGACTGTACCGGCGACCAGCGCACCATGGCGGCACTCGCATCGGCACCTGCTCCGTCCATTCGCCCCTCAGCCATCGGTCAACACCTCTTGGATCAGGTGGCCCGCCATACGCCGCACGGCGTAGGCCTCCAGGGGGCCGAAGTACCAGGCGGGGCTCAACTTGCGATCGAAGTCGACGGTGATCGTCACCGCCGTCCGGCCGTCGGCCCGCGGCGTCATCTCGAGCACCAGCTCGTGCACGGCCAGGTACTTGGCGAGGTAGCTGGTGTCGCTGACGAGCTCCGCGGCGATGCGCGTGGGGTCGGACTCGGTGATGCGCAGGATCGTGGTGCCCTCGTGTGTATTGGTGAAGAACCAGCGGTGGTAGCGGTAGTGCACGCGGTGGATCGCCCCCACGCGCAGATCGCCTGTCTCCACTGCATAGGGCATGGGGAAGAGGGCCAGCACCGGGTTGCTGCTGGCATCGACCGAGGTCTGGTTCGCCAGGTTGGCGCGAATCTCACCGGGGGCTAACGACACCACCCGCGTGGCCGCCACCACCGCATGGGTGGGCATGGTCAGTGACGGCGTCACCCCTTCCACCGACGCCAGGAGCAGCAACACCGGCAACAAGCAGGCCCGCAGGCGTCGCTCGCGGGAACGGGCGCTACGCACCCACCGGATCAACCAGTACACGACGGTGATCACGAGCAGGTAGATCGGAATGAAGAAGAGCACGCAGAGGAAGCCCTCCTGCAGCACGAGCGAGGTGGAGAAGAAGATCCACAGGGAGGTGCGCACGAGCCAGCCGTAGGTGGGTGCCAGGCCGGGCTCGCGCGGATTCAGGGTGAAGACGAGGAGGGCCGCCGCGATCAGGTAGGGCACGCCGACGTACAACATGGCGCTGTCGCCGATCCGGATGCGCCAGAGCAGGGTGATGAGCACTGCGCTCAGCACCGTGAGCGCTAGCACGAGGATGGCCGTGCGATTGCGCAGGCGAGCCAGCAATGGGTTCCGCCGGGGCGCTGTCGAAGGACGCTCGAGTCGAGTGGGGGGATACACGTTGAGGGACCGTTTCGTGGCGAGCCAGCCCACATTGAAGCGACCGCTCCGGCGTCGGTCCTCCCAACTTACGATGCGAGATCTACTTTCCGATAACCCTACGACAATCAGTCGCTAACGGACCTCCAAGATGATAAGTCGGAAAGCGAAGGGCGCTCAGGACGCGGCCTCGCGGGGCGTCTTGCGGTACTGTCCAGGTGACAGTCCCGTCTCCTGCTTGAAGGCGGTGTAGAAGGTGGACTGGGAGGAGAAGCCGGCATTGAGACCGATCGATAGCACCGACTCACCCGGCTGCGACATGAGCGACGCGCAGGCATCCGCCACCCGTTGCTTACGCAGGTAGCGGGCGAAGCCCATGCCCACCTGCTGGTTGAGTAGCTCAGAGGTCTGGTGTGAGGACAGCTGCAGCTGATCCGCCAGCGCGGCCAGGTTGAGCGTCTCGTCCCGGTACAGGTGTTCCTCGCGCATGAGGCGATCGAGCTCGCGGAGCTTGCTCGCCACATCCACGTTGCGCAGGGTCGAGTTCGCCTGCGCCAGGACCAGCGCCTCTTCGGCCCGGTTGAGCAGATCCGGATAGCGTACGACCAGCAGCAAGGCCGGCAGGAAGCTGGCGCCGTTGAGGATGGCGAACACCGCCACGTACACGCGCTCGTCGATCCACGGCAGGAGCAGGCCCAGGAGCAGGGTCATGCCAGAGATGATGAACAGGATCACCAGGGCCGTGAGCTCGGCCGTGAAGCGCCGTCGCTGACTGCGCAGCACGAACAACTGCGCAGCGATGGCCAGGAAGTACCCGGTGCCGATCACGAAGGCGACGAAGAACATCACCTGCCCCGGCGCGATCGCCCCGATCACCGGCGGCACCAGCGCGGCGTAGGCCCACCGAGGCCACGACCGCTCAGGCCGCAGCACGGCGCGGCAGAAGCAGAAGAACAGGGCACCGGTGCAGAAGATGCTGGCGATGTAGAGCGACGAAGACCAGACCCTGAGATCACCGACCAGCGCCCAGTAGTGCAGTCCCTGCAGGACGCTCAGGTTGCCGAGCAGTGCCAGGCCGAAGCGCCTCGCCCAGCGTCGTTCCGCGTAGAGATCGCTCGCCAGGTGGCCGAGGGCGAGCACCAGCGTGCTGAACCAGGTGATACCGATCGCGAAGAGAGCCAGTTGGTCGAGGACGCCGCCATCCATGGCCCTAGCTTAGCCTGCGGGGATCGCCTGCGAGCGGCAGGAATCTCGCCCTAGGGGTTCGGGGTCGCCTCGCGCGCCGAGGATCGCGCCGCGCGCCGCGCGGCCGGCGGGTGGGAGGACAAGTACCCCATGTCGGCCCCTCCCAGGCTCTCCTCCAGACGCACCAGCAAGGTGCCCAGCGCGACGGGATCCCGACCCGTATCGATCAGGTAGGCCGTCGCGAAATCGTCCGCGGCGGTCTCGAAGCGACGCGAGTACGCGGCGTTGGCGAGCACCGCCGGCGCCGTCTCCACCAGCACGTTCATGCCCGCCGCATCGCCCGTCAGCACGCCGACGAGCACGGTGATACCGGCGCTCTGGATCACCCCGCGCAGGCTGTGGCGATGGATTACGTGGCCGACTTCGTGCGCCAACACGCCGACCAGCTCGTCCTCGGTCTGCGCCATCGCCACCATCTCGTCGGTAATCACCACCACCCCGGACGGCAGGGCCAGCGCATTCGCCCCGATCCCCTCCTCCTCATCCACCGGGTGACCGGCACGGAACAGCAGTTCCATGGCCCGCGGCTCGGCGGCGTACGCCACCACCTCGTCGAAGAGATCGCGGATCCGCTCGCGCTGCCCGTCCGGCAGCTCGCTGGGCGAGAGCCACTCGCGATCCAGAAATGCCAGGGCGGCGCGTCCGATCTGCTGGTCGTAGGAAGGCGGCACGACCTTCGAGGCACCCCACGCCAGGGCGGGCAACCCCTGCCAGACAAATCCCGCCAGGAGCAGCATGACGCTCGCGAGGGCGACCATCACCGGCCCGCGCTGGGATTCGAGGGCGTGCAACCAGCCGCCACCATCACCCAATACTCTCTCCAGCTGCGCGAGCACCCGGTGATCGGTCGACTCCAGGCGCCCGCCCGTGGGCAACGCGACCACGCGCGGTGTGTTGCCCAAGCGGCTCTCCATCTCGAGGCCCTCGAGGGGAAAAGACTGGCGGAAGCCGGCACCGGTGATGGTGAGCTGGTAGAGCTCCTCGTCCACCCGCGCGATCACGTCCTCCGCCACGGGGCGGTCGCCGGCGAAGTAGCGGGCGGCGAACTCGATCATGACTACAGGCCGAAGTCGAACTCGACGTCGAAGGCCTCGCCCACCTCTTGGCCGATCGCCGAGGTCTGCGCCGAACGCTCGGCAACCACCCGCTGGATGGAAGCCTCATCGATGTCCAGGGCGATACGCTCTAACTGGTAGCGCGCGGCGCGCACCTTGGCCCAAGGCAACGCCAGACCCAGGGTGATCAGGATCACCAGCGTATTGCTCACGTAGAGCCACATGACGTCGCGCGCGCGCACGCGCACGCTGAAGGGATGACCGTCGAGGGTGGTGGTGCCGAGGCCGAGCTTCATCGAGCGCGCCATGAAGTAGGCACCGGCGAGGGTGTAGCCCAGCAACAGGACCACGTAGGCCGGTGCCAGGGCTAACGCGAAGGCTGCACTCGGCTCCTCACCTTGGGCGGGAAGCGACTCGCTGACGAACATCATGCTGACCGCCATCATCACCATCATCCCGATGATGCCGAGGACGGTGAGTCCGATCATCATCCAGTACATGCCGAAGTACGGGCCGGAGCGCGTGTCGAAACGAAACGGCAGGCTGCCAAAGCGATGGTTGTCGAGCTTCCAGCGCGCCTGGCGATGAAAGGAATACGGCATTGCAAGACCGAGGGAGAGCGCACCGAGGATCGGCCAGCCCACGAAGGCCAGGTAAGCTTCGCCCAGCCCACCACCGTGGAAGGAGAAGCGCACGTTACGGTAAGAGGAATTGCGCGCGTTGAAGCGCGCGCCCTTCAGCAGCAGCCACGGCGTCGCCAGGAAGATCAGCGCCAACGGGATCAGTTCGAAGCCCGGCGCCAACCAGGCCGTGGCCAGGTAGACGCCGCCGAGCGCTGCGCCGATGAGCCGTCCGATGAGGATCGCCGTTGGCCTGGCGTGGTAGTCGAAGCGTTCGCCAGCAAAGCTCGTGTGTCGGTAGAAATAGCGACGCGTGCGCACCTTCGCCCAGGCTGAATAGATCCCGAAGGTCACCACCGTGAGCAGGAGGTTGACGATCCAGATGCCGAAGTACTCGCCCGTGGTGCCGCTGAAGCGAAAGTGCTGAGCGGAGGTGGGGCCGGGCACGGCGGCGGCGGCACCAGCGTCGAAGGTGGTGGAACTCATCGAGCGATCCTTGGCTTAAGCAATCCTTTGGGCGCTCGGATTTAGCCAGCTCTCACCGAGAGTGTCCAGGGCGCGGCGTCATGCGTTGGCGCATCTCCCATATCGATTTGACCATATCCAGCAGCGCTTCCGTGCGCCGACGGCCGCCTAGCGCGGACGGGTTGTGCGGCGCTGATTCGCCACCAGCTCCTCCAGCCTTTCGATCGCACTCGGTGCAGTGGTGGCCACCGCATCGACGTCGACCAATACCGACAGATCCGGCACCTCCTCCGCGAT
>JBCBZW010000124.1 GCA_039815145.1 Pseudomonadota bacterium | reverse complement strand
GTTCCAGCGGGAGCGGCACTGGGTGGAGCGCTCCTCAGCACCCGTCGCGCCGTCCGCCGATGCTGCGAGCGTACCTGACGGTCGCGTTTGGCAATCGGCCTGGCGGCTACTCCCGCCGTGCCTTCCGCGCGATGACACCATCGAGGGCACGCGGGAGCGATGGCTGGTCGTGACCGATGAGAGCCTGGGGGCGACTCCCCTGGTGGTGGCACTGGAGCGTGCCGGTTTGCCGGTGCAGCGCCACTGCGTTGGCGACGTCGCCGGCATCGAGAGCACCTTGCGCGGTATCGCGGCGGCGGGCGCTGTCGCTCGCGTGGTGTACATCGCAGGGACGCTCGACGCGCAGGCAGCGGGATCTTCGTCTACCCGTTCGCCGGCTGCTGCCTACCTGGCCACTACCACAGGGCTACTAAAACAGTTATTGGGTCAGCTCACTGCCCTTGCATCGAAGGCTGACGGCGAGCGCGCGCACCAGCTCGCCGTGGTCACGACAGGGTTGGTGGAGATCGCGGACGGCGATGCAGTGAATCCCGACGCGGCCACGGTACTCGGGGCGTTGCGCGTAACACCGCAGGAGTCGGCCGAGGCGACGCTGCGCGTGATCGACATCGATCCAGCGGATACCGAGGCGGGGTTGCGCTTGTACCGTGAGCTGGTCACGCCGAAGGTGCCCGAGGGAATCGTGGCCCTGCGCGGACGCCACCGCTGGGGTGAGTGCCTGCAAGCTCTCGATCTGCCCCCGGCACAGCCGCTCGCAAGAGGGTCGCTAGTGGTCTTGATTGGTGGCCTCGGCAGGATCGGCCGTGTGATTGCGCGATGGCTGGTCGAGGCGCGTGGCGCGCGCATCGTGATGGTGAGCCGCCGGGCGGGCGATCCGCCGAGTATGGACGAGGAATTGGCGTCGCTGATCGCTCAGGGCGAGGTGTTCGAGCGCCACAGCGTGGACGCGACGAACGCATCGGCGCTCGCCACTCTGTTCGACGAAGTGGCAGCTCGCCATGGACCGATCGACCTCGTGCTTCACCTGGCGAGCATCCCGTCGCGAACACCGCTGCAGACCACGGCCGAGGAGGACATCGTCTCGCCGCTGGGCGCCAAGGTGGACGGCACCTACGCCCTCGCCACCGCACTGAGCGGCCACCAGCCGCGGGCCGTGGTGTTGTGGTCGTCCCTGGCGTCGCTCCTCGGCGGGCCGGGCACCTTGAGCTACACGGCGGCGAATGCGTTTCTCGATGCGTTCGCCACCGCCCACGGCGACCCCTGGCGCAGCGTCAGCTGGGACGTGTGGGAGGATTGGCGAAGGGGACCTGCGGGCTTGGCGATGCAGGGCCTGAACGTGGCGGCGGCGATGGAGCTCCTGGAGCGAGTGCTCGCGGTACCCGACCTCAGGCATACGTTGGTCTCGACGCGCGATCTGGTGCAGCGCCAGCGGGAAGTCGTCGAACGCCTGCGTGCCTGCGGGAGCGAATTCAGCGCGGATGGAGATGGGCCAGCAGGACGCGCGGCGCGCCCGCAGATCGCAACCGCGTTCGTTGCCCCGCGCAACGAGATCGAAGAGGCGGTGGCCGAGATCTGGGCGGACGTGCTCGGGCTTGAGCAGGTCGGCGTAGAGGATCCGTTCTTCGACCTGGGCGGCGACTCGCTCCTGGCGACGATGCTGCTGTCGAAGCTAACGTCGCGCTTCGCCCTGGATGTGCCGGTGGAGCGCTTCTTCGAGGCGCCCACGGTGGCGAGTGCGGCGCGGGTGATCGCGCAGGAGCTGGAACGCACGACGGCAGGCGAGGACCTGGACGCGTTGCTCTCGGAACTCGAAGGGCTGAGCGATGAGGAAGCGGCGCGGCTGCTCGAGGAAGATCCCTCGTGAGCAGCAGGCTGCAGGATCGCCTCGCTGAATTGTCGCCGGAGAAGCGCCGGCTGCTGCTGAAGCGCCTGGCAGAACAGCGACGTGTGCAAGCGGCGCCTACCATCGTTCGGAGCGGTGAGGCGGTGGCACCGCTGACCTTCGCTCAACGGCGCCTGTGGTTCCTGGAGAAGCTGGCCCCGGGCAGTGCCCTGTACAACAACCCCACGGCTATCGACGGTACGGGACCGATCCAGGTCGATGCCTTGCGCACGGCGTTGGCGGGTATCGTCGCCCGTCATGAGAGCCTGCGAACGCGCTTCGTCGATGCCAGTGAGGAGTGCCCCAGCGGGGGAATCGGCAGCGACGGGATCGCTGATGAGGCGGTCCAGGTGGTGGTGCCAAGTGGTGAGGCGCCGGCAGGGCTGGTGCCGCTCGTGGTGCACGATCTTCGCGATGTTGAGCCGTCCGCGCGCGACGTACGCCTGCGTGCGCTGCTGATCCACGCGGCGGAAGACGCGTTCGATCTCGGTGTCGGTCCGCCGTGGCGCGTGGTGTTGGTGCTGGTGAGCGATGAGCGCTGGAGCCTCGCCGCCACCTTCCACCACATCGTGTCGGACGCCTGGTCTTCGCAGTGCTTCTTGGCGGAGCTGGTGGCCGGTTACCGCGCTGCCATTGCCGGGCGCGACAACCCCCTGGATGAGCTGCCGATCCAGTACGGCGATTTCGCCCGCTGGCAACGCAGCGCTGCGTTCGCCGCCGATCTGGCATCCCAGCGCGACTGGTGGCTCAGCCGTCTCGAGGACGCGCCCAGCGCGTTGCAGCTCCCGCTGGATCGCCCGCGACCCGCCACGCCGAGCTACGTGGGCGATTCGATCCGCTTCCAGCTATCTCCGGCGAGCACGGCTGGCCTGCGTCGCCTGGCGGCTGCGGCGGAGGAGGGCACCACGCTCTTCATGGTGCTATGCGCTGGCCTAACCGTGTTGCTGACGCGCCTGGCGGTTCAGCGGCAGGTGTGCATCGGCACGGCGGTCTCCGGACGCGGTCGAGCGGAGACCGAAGCGTTGATCGGGCTGTTCGTGAACACGCTCGTGCTGCGCGTGGACACGGCAGGCGAGCCCACTTTCCGCGAGTTGCTGGCGCGGGCGCGAGAAGCGTCCGTGGGCGCCTTCGCCCATCCCGACGTGCCCTTCGAACAGCTAGTAGAAGCGCTGCCCGTGCCGCGCGAGGCCGCCCAACATCCGCTGTTCCAGGTGATGATGTTGCTGCAGAACGTGCCGGCGCGGGGCGAGCCGCTGAGGGAGCTGGGGCTTACGATCGAGCCCCGGGAGGGCAGTAATCGCCGGGCTCGCTTCGACCTTACGTTCTCCTGGCACGAGGTCGATGATGGACTGCGCTGCCACGTGGAATTCGCGACGGAACTCTTCGAGCGATCGACCGTACGAGCGTGGTGTGAGGCGTACGGCACGCTGCTGGATGCCGCGGCCGCCAGTCCGGATACACGCGTGAGCGAACTCCCGCTCGGACTGCCCCTGGCCCTTCGGCACGGCGAGGCGTGGGTAGAAGATCAGTCGCGCCGAGTGCAGAGCTCCCGCGGGACGGCCATCGATGATGATACGCGGGCGCGATCGGTGGCTGAAGGGTTCGCCCGCCGGGCCAGGACGCATCCGACGGCTGCGGCGATTGGATTCGATGGCAAGTGGTGGACGTACGCTGAACTGGAGGCACGTGCTGAAGCGCTTGCTGCGCATCTGACGGCGCTCGGTGTCGCTGCTGAGACACGCGTCGGACTGGCCACTGCGCGGGGCCTGGCCGATTGGCTGGGTATGCTCGCTGTATGGAAGGCCGGTGGGGCCTACGTGCCGCTGGACCCGTCGTTTCCGCGTGATCGACTGGACTGGATCGTCGCATCCAGCCATCTGCAACTGGTGCTCACTTCGGGGGAGGGCCGGGCGATCGAATTGGCGCCGTCGGTGGCCACCGTCGACCTCGACCAGTGGCTCGCGAAGCCCGTTGACGCCGAAGCCTGCACCGCCCTGGCGGGGGAGGGGAACAGGGCCGATCCTCACGCCTATGAGCGCACCGCGTACGTGCTCTACACCTCGGGGTCCACGGGGCGGCCGAAGGGCGTCGCCGTCTCCCATCGGGCCGCGCTGTTCTTCCTCGACGCCATGCTCTCGCGTCTTCGTTGGGACGCGAGGGTCAGGTTGCTCGCCGTCACCACGCTCGGCTTCGACATCGCGTTGCTGGAGCGGTGGGGGCCATTGCTCGCCGGCGGGACAACACGGGTGCTGAGTGCTGCCGAGGCCGCGGACGGCGAGATACTTGCCGAGCGACTGACTGACGGCGACGCCAACGTCATGCAGGGTACCCCCGCTACCTGGCGTCTGTTGCAGGAAGTCGCATGGCCTGCGCCGGGCAAGGCCAGCGAACGGGCAAGTGAGCTAACGGTCCTATCGGGCGGGGATCTGCTGCCTCGCGATCTCGCCGACTGGCTCAGCGCACGGGCCCTTGCCGTGTGGAACCTCTACGGGCCGACGGAAACCACGGTGTGGTCTGCAGCACACCGCTATCACCCGGGGTCTGACGACGCCCTGGCCGCGACGGCGACAGTGCCCCTCGGCGCGCCGCTGGGGGCGACGCGGTTCGCTGTGCTCGATGCTCGGCGAGAGCCCGTGTCCGTGGGCGTGTGGGGAGAACTCGCCATCGGCGGCGACGGCGTCGCGCACGGCTACGAGGGACGCCCCGGCGAGACCGCCGCGCGCTTCGTGCCCGATCCCTACGGGCCGCCCGGTGCGAGGCGTTACCTCACCGGTGATATCTGCCGACTGCGCACGGACGGCCAGCTGGAGTTCGGTGGCCGCCGCGACGGTCAGGTGAAGGTGCGCGGCTTCCGGGTGGAGCTGGGCGAGGTGGAAGCACGCCTGAGCGCTTGCCAGGGGGTGACGGCCGCCGCGGTCGTGCTGGACGGCGAGACACTGCTCGCGTTCGTCGCGCCGGCGACGGTCGAGGCGACGTCGCTGGCGACAGAGCTCGCCGATGCGCTACCGGCGTATATGCTGCCGCGCCAGATCGAAGTACGGGAGTGTTTGCCGCTGACGCCGAACGGCAAGCTCGATCGCCGCGCCTTGTCCGAGGAGGCGCAGCTGCTGCGCACCCGCTCGTCGGCAACGATCGCACCGCGCACGGATGCCGAGCGCACGGTCGCTGCGATCTTCGCCGACGTGCTCGAGCTGGACGTGGCGCAGGTGGGTGCTGACGACGATTTCTTCGCCCTCGGTGGGCACTCGTTGCTGGCGACGCGGGTGGTCTCGCGCCTGCGCCAAGGTGCGGGCCGTGAGGTGCCCCTGCGCGCCCTGTTCGAGGGGCCAACCGTCGCGCAGCTCGCCGCGCGGGTGGAGACGGCCGTCGCGTCAGATGAGGGTCAGGGGCTCATTCGGCGCAATCCGCACTTGGCCCAGACCGAGGTACCGCTGACCGCCGCCCAGTCGCGCCTCTGGTTCCTGGCCCAGCTCGACCCGACCGATGCTGCCTACGCCATCCCCTTGCTGCTGCGCCTGGAGGGGGCACTCGATCGGGAAGCGCTGGCCCAAGCGCTCAGCGATACGATTCGGCGCCACGAGATCCTGCGTACGACGTTCCCCGCCGTCGATGGGCGCCCCTATCAACGTGTGCATACGCCCGAGAGTCCAGAAGCGGGCGCCGCCGCCCACGTCGAACTGGTTGATCTTTCTGGCACCGGTCCTGATGCGCGCGGGGGGGCTGTCGCCTCGGCCGCCCTGGCGGCCGCCCGTCGACCCTTCGCGCTGGAGTGGGGGCCGCTGCTGCGTACCGTGCTCCTGCGACTCAGCGCACGGTCCCACGTCGCGGTGCTGGTGATGCACCATATCGTCAGCGACGGCTGGTCGATCGCGATCCTCGCCCGTGAGCTCGCCGCGCTCTACGGCGCACGACGCGCAAAGCTACCGAATCCATTGGTTCCCATGCCCTTGCAGTACGGCGACTGGGCGCTGCACGAGGCGGAGCTCTCGAGGTCGCCGAGGCGCGTTGAGGACGAGCAGTACTGGTCGCACGTCCTTGCTGGCGTACCGACCGAGTTGACGTTGCCCGGGAGTCGAGCAACATCGGCGTCGACTCACCGCCGCGCGGCGCGCTTTCCGATCGCGCTCACCTGCACGCAGGCTACCGCCGCGCGTGCCCTGGCCGAGCGCCACGAGGCCACGCTCTTCATGGTGCTGTTGGCCGCCTACGTCCTCGCCTTGCGGGCGGAGGGTAGTGGCGCTGACCTCGTGATTGGGTGTCCGGCTGCTGGCCGGGACGACCCGCGGCTCGAAGACATGATCGGCTTCTTCGTCAACACGCTGCCCCTGCGCATCCGGCTAGACGCGCACACCACCTTGGCGCAGGTACTCGGCCACGTGCGCGACACTACCCTCGGCGCGCTGGCGCATCGTCGGTTGCCGTTTGCGCGCATTGCCGAGAACGCGGCGCAGGGCGGCCGAGTGCCGCCGTCCCTCGGGCAACTCTGGTTCGTGCTGCAGAACGCACCGCGGCCCGCACTGGAGCTGTCGGGCTTGACGATCACGCCCGTGCCAGCAGAGGAGATCGCCGAGGCCGCCAACGGGCTGCTGCCCGCCCGCTACGACCTCAAGCTCGAGCTGCAGGAAGCCGATGATGGGAGCATCCGTGGGGGGTTCGAGTACTGCACGGCCCGCTTCGACGAGCGCCTGATGGCGCGCCTGGCGCAGCGGATGGCTGACGCACTCGAGGTGTTGGCGAATACTCCGAAAGCTTCGCTCAGCGACTGGCTGGCGGCCCGTGCCGGGCGGGCGGCCGTGTCGCTGGCGGACCAGCGACGCGCCGGCCTTGCAGGCCTGCGCAGCCGCCGATCAGGCGCCGCCCAACGGAACACCAAGGCATGAGTGGCGCGCGCCCAAGTCTGCCTCGCCCGACGCCTGGCCGTCGCCGCCGAACGGTCTCCCTGGACGGCGATGCGCTGGTGAAGATGGAGGCGATGTCCAACGGTGCGGCGTTACCAGGGCTGTACCGTGCCACCCGGGCGGACGTCCAGGTGCTGGCCTGGCTATCGACGCGACGAGAGCAAGTGCTCGCCCGACTCCGGCGGCAGGGCGCCGTGCTCCTACGCGGGTTCGACGTGACGGAAAGCGCCACCATCGAAGCGGTGACTAGCGCCCTCGCTGGCGAGGACACGCTCACCTACGACTACCGATCGACGCCACGGCGCGAGGTCGAGGGTCGGGTCTATAGCTCCACCGAATACCCGCCGGATCAGGTGATCCCACAGCATAGCGAGCAGTCCTACGCGCGTCTGTACCCGCGATTGCTGGCCTTCGCCTGCCTGCAGCCCGCGAGCGTCGCCGGCGCGACGCCTCTCGCGGATAATCGCCAGGTGCTGGCACGGATCCCGGCGGAGGTCCGCCGCGAATTCGAGCGCGCAGGGGTCATGTACGTACGGCACTACGGCGACGGCCTGGATCTGCCCTGGCAGGAAGTGTTCCAGACCGATGACCGCGCCGAAGTAGTCCGCTACTGCGAGGCGCGTCAGATGGAAGCGACGTGGCTCGACGACGGCGCACGCCTGCGTACGCGCCAGGTGTGTCCGGCTATCGTTGCCCATCCGCAGACCGGGGAGGCAGTGTGGTTCAACCAGGCCCACCTGTTCCACGTCTCCGCCCTCGAGCGGCACGATCGCCAAGCCCTGACAGAGCTGTTTGGTCCCGGCGGTTTGCCGCGCCAAGCCATGTTCGGCGATGGGCGGGAGATACCCGATGCCTACCTGCAAGCGGTGCGCCAGGCGTTTGCGCAGGAGACGACCCGCTTCGATTGGGAAGCGGGTGACCTGCTCTTGATCGACAATCTGTTGGTCAGCCATGGGCGGGAGGCCTACCAAGGGGCGCGCCGTGTAGTGGTCTGCATGGCCGGTGTCGGTGATTCCATGGCCTGGCAGAGAGCCCAGCTATGAGCGAGGCGATGGACAAGGTGGGCGTCGGTGTGGAGACGGCGTTCTCTCCCCTCTCTCCCGTGCAGCGCAGTCGCCTTGGCTGGTGTAAGGAGCACGCGGCGCAGGCCGTGATGCGCCTGCGTGTCCAACTGAAAGGTACGCTGGATGCGCAGCGTCTGCGTCAAGCGATCGATGCGGTGGCTGCGCGGCATGAGCTATTGGCGATGGAGGTGGTGCGCCGCCCCGAACTCGCGGTCCCCGTGCAGCGCACGAACACCGCGTCGGCAGCGCTGGAGGTAGTCAGAGGGAATGACCCGGCGGGTGGGCATGCCGAACCGAGGGCGGCGTTCGCGTCGCCGACGGCTTCCGCGACGAGTGTGGTTGGTGCGCGATGCTCTCGCTTTGTCTTCACGCAGGCACAGGGTGATGAGTCCGGCGCCGACCCAGCAGGAGAGCTGGTCATCGAGTTGCCTTGGTTGCTCAGCGACCGGCGCACGCTCGAGCTGCTGGTGTCGGAGATCGCGCGGGCCTATGCGGGCGAGCTTGATGCGGCGGATGAGGAGGTTCTGCAGTTCCTAGATGTCGCGGACTGGCAGGAAGACCTGCTCGAGTCCGATGCTGCGGAGGAGGCACGCCGTTTCTGGCAGACGCTGCCAGCGCCTTCGCGTCGCACGCCTCGTGGGGTGGATGAGAGCGCTGGCACAGGTCGTGTGCACACGGTCGATCGCAGCCTAGGGCCGGAACTCATCAATACGCTGGAACGCTGGGCGGAGGGGCACGGACTGTCGGTCGCCTCGATCCTCGCCGCCGCGTTCAGCGCGCTGCTGTACCGTCGGGCCGGTGCCGCCGTGCCGGTGGCGGTGCAATTCGACGGCCGCGACGCGCCTGAGCTGGCTCAGGTGTTGGGGCCCCTCGACCGTTGGATCCCGCTGGCGGTGGACAACGATGAGTCGCCCGGAAGTATGTCGTTCGTTACCTACGCGACGCATTGGGCAGACGCCGAGGCGGAGCACCGCCGTTGGCTCGACGCGTTCGATGGACGGGCAGGCGAGGCGGGCGTCACGGTCGGTCCCTTCGATGCCGCATTCAGTGCCACTGGACAGGTCGAGAATACCAGCGAGACAGGCGGACTCTCCTTCCGTATCGCCGATCGCGAACGCGGACCCCTGCCAGCCCCGCTGCTGCTCGAAGCGACGGTGGGTGAGGGGCGGGGGCAGCTCACATGGGTCGCCGATACCAGCGCGCTCGGTAGGGACGAGCTGGAAACGTTGGCGGATCAGTTCGGCGTGTTGCTCGCAAGCGCGTTGGAAGCGCACCGCTCGCTAGACGCTCTGCAGCTGCTGTCGCACGAGGCGTCGGCGAGCGGATCGCGGGCGGCAGCACCGCCGCCGGCGAACCGTGCCCTGATCCCCGATCGTTTCGCCGCCACGCTCGCGGACGATCCCGGCGCACTGTGCGTCGTGGACGAGGCGACGTCGTGGTCGCGGGCTGACGTCGATCGTATGGCACGCGTCGTGGCCGCCACCTTGCAGGGCGAGCGACTAGGCGGGGAAGCCCGCATCGGTATCTGCCTGCCACGCTCGGCGCTCGTGGTGGCGGCCATGCTCGGTGTGTGGCGTCTGGGCGCCGCCGCCGTGCCCCTGGACCCCGAGTTGCCCCCGCACGCGTTGGCCACACGGGTGAGGGAAGGGCGCTTGGCGGCCCTGCTGGTGACGCGAGACTACTTGCGTGGCGATGGCACGCTCGATGGCATCGTTAGGCTGATCGAACTCGATGCCACGCACCTCCGGAATCAGCCCGTCGATCCAGAGAACGAAGTGCCAGCCGCCGCCCTCATCGGTGAGCACCTCGCCTACGGCATCTTCACCTCGGGCTCGACCGGACTGCCAAAACTGGTAGGCGTAGAACATGGCGCGCTCGCGAGCTACGTCGGCGCGATCGAGGAACGCCTGAGACTCTCGACAGGCAATACCTACGCCACCGTCTCCAGCTTCGCCTCGGACCTTGGCCATACCGCGATTTTCCCCAGCCTCGCCACCGGCGGCACGCTGCACGTGGTCGGCAACGACCAGATGCTGGACCCTGATCGCCTGGCGCAGCGGTTCCGTGCGTCACCGGTCGATGTGATGAAGATCGTGCCCTCGCACCTGGCGGCGTTGCTGAGCGGCAAGGACGCGGCGGGCGTGCTGCCGCAGGAGACCCTGGTGCTGGGGGGCGAGCGCTTGCCGGTTGCCCTGGTGAATCGGGTACGCGAACTCGCGCCGTCGCTGCGCATCATCAACCACTACGGTCCGACCGAGGCCACCGTGGGCGTGCTGACCGACGAGATCGAGAATCCTTCGGACGACGCGCCGCCTCTTGGCCAGCCCTTGGCGGGCAACGTCGTCGAGATCCGCGATGGAGCAGGCCAACTCGTTCCCCGCGGTATCCCAGGAGAACTATGGATCGGTGGCGCGCAGCTTGCCCGAGGGTATCTCGACGTGGCCATGCTCACGCAGCAGCGCTTCGCCTACTTGGCAGGCCAGCAGGATGGTGCTGAGGAGAGACGTTACCGCACCGGGGATCGCGCGCGCATGGATGTTGACGGTCGGGTCCACTTCCTGGGTCGCGCGGACGAGCAGGTCAAGATCCGTGGTCTGCGGGTGGAGCCCGCGGAGGTCGAGCATTGCCTGGCGACGCACCCGCAGGTGAGTGGAGCGGCCGTTCGCACGATAGACGGACAGCTGGTCGCCTACGTCACCGGGGAGACCGACGCCGCCGTGATCACACCCTGGCTGGCCGAGCGGTTGCCGCCCGCGCTCGTGCCCGAACGCTTGCTGGTGCTGGATGCATTCCCGCTCACGGCGAACGGCAAGGTCGATAAGCGCGCGTTGCCGGCACCGCCGCCGTTGCCGGAAGAGATTCCCCTGATCCCTGCGCAGGGAGACACGGAGGAACGGCTAGCGCAGATCTTCGGTGACGTTCTCGGTCTGGACTCCGTCTCTGTCGTCGCCGACTTCTTCTTTCTCGGCGGTCATTCCCTGCTGGCGACGCGCGCGGTGAGCCGGATCCGCGCTGACTTCGAGGTCGATCTACCGTTGACCGCTCTGTTCGAAGCTCCCACGGTGCGCAGCCTGGCACCGAAGGTGCTCGAGGCGCCGCGAGCCCGATCGGACGCCACGGTGGACGCGCCGCTGACCAGCGCCGATCGCAGCGAACCCATACCGCTGTCCTTCTCCCAACGACGGATGTGGCTGCTCGACCGGCTGGAACCGCAAGGACGCGCCGCCTATGCGATTCCGATGGCGGCCCGCATCCGCGGCCCGCTCGACGCCGCGGCGCTGGCAAGGAGCGTGGCGGCCATCGTCGCGCGCCACGAGAGCCTGCGCACGGTGTTCGTCACCGGCGAGGACGGCGAGCCGCGCCAGCGGGTGCTGTCGATAGATGAGGCGCCGGCGGTCACCGTCGAGCCGATCGACCTGGCGGGGGTCGCTCCGGACGACCGCGAGCGCACCATCGCCAAGGCTCTGGCCTGGTACACGAGCACACCCTTCGATCTCGAACGCGGGCCACTGCTGCGCGTGGCCCTGGCACCGCTGGCGCCCGACGAGCACGTACTCGTGGCGGTTTGTCACCACGTGGTGTTCGATGCCTGGTCGCGCGCGATCCTGCTCACGGAGTTGGCGAGTACCTACCTGGCGAACGTGCGCGGCTTACCCAACCCGCTGGCGCCGCTTCCTGTGCAATACCCGGACTACGCGGCGTGGCAACGTCGTTGGCTGGCCGGCGAGCAGCTGGAGGAACAGCTCGCCTACTGGCGTGACACGCTGGCGGGTGCGCCGCCGCTGCTCCGGCTGCCGGCGGATCGACCGCGTTTGCGCCGTCCCACCCATCGTGGCCACCAGCTCCGCTTCGCCGTGGATGCGCAAGCCGGCATCGGGCTCAAGGCGCTCGCCGAGGAGGAAGGCGCCACCCTCTTCATGGTGTTGCTGGCCGCCTTCGACGTGCTCCTGCACCGACTCACGGGGGAGGCTGACATCGTCGTCGGCTCGCCGATTGCCAATCGGCGGCGGCGCGAGTTCGAGCCACTGATCGGCTTCTTCAGCAACACGATCGTGCTGCGCACGTCGATGCACGGAGTGGACACGTTTCGTGAGCTCGTGCAACGGGTGCGTCAGGTCGCGCTTAGCGCTTACGCCCACCAGGACCTGCCCTTCGAGGAACTCGTCGAGGCGCTGCCGGTCACCCGCGATCTCTCGGCCAATCCGCTGTTCCAGGTGCTCTTCACCCTGCGCAACACCCCGTCGTCGCCGCGGGCCGTCGATGGGTTGACCTTCGAGCCAGTCGATGCCCCTGCCGCCGCGGCGAAGTTCGATCTGACGGTGCAGCTGGAGGAGGCGCCGGACGGTGGGTTGCTCGGCAGCTTCGAGTACGCCACGGATCTGTTCGACGAGGAGACCGTGGCCGACTGGCAGGCGGGATTCGTTCACCTGCTCACAGCGCTCGCTCGCGATCCAAACCAGCGATTGGGGGAGATGCCGCTGGGCTTGCCGGTCGCGGTGACCATGCCTTACGCCGAGGTGACGCCGCGGCCGCAAACGATCGATGAGTGGTTTGGTGCAGTTGCAGCGCGCCACCCGCAGGCCCCTGCCGTGGGGACGGGCGGGGAGTTCATGACCTACGGCGAACTCGATCGACGCGCGACGGTGCTCGCTGAGAGGCTACGAGCGCGCGGCGTCGAGGCGGAGGAGCGAATCGGCATCGCCGCCGAACGGGGGCCGGCCGAGTGGATCGCTATGTTGGCGGTCTGGCGAGTGGGCGGTGCCTACGTGCCCCTGGACCCCGATTTCCCCCGCGAGCGCCTGGACTACATGGTGGCGAACAGCGGCATTCGTCTAGTCCTGACCAGTGGCAGGCGGGCAGGCGACGCGCTAACGGACGCCGAGACCCTCGCCCTCGACGACCTGCAGTGGTCCACGGCGTCGACAGCGATCGAGCGGACACCGGCCACAGCGCCCTCGCCACGACGCTTGGCTTACGTGCTCTACACGTCCGGATCGACGGGGCGGCCGAAAGGGGTCTGCGTCTCACACGGTGCGGCCTGTTTCTTCCTCGACGCGATGACCCGACGCCTGGGGTGGGGCGCGGACACGCGCATGCTCGCCGTCACCACCCTCGGCTTCGATATCTCCCTGTTGGAACGCTGGGGGCCGCTCTTGGTCGGCGGGCGTTCGCAGGTGGCGAGGGCGGAGGAGGCAGCCGACGGTATCGCCCTGGCGCGTCGCCTGGCGGCGAGTGACGTCAACGCGATGCAAGCCACGCCCGCGACCTGGCGCTTGCTGCGCGATGCCGGCTGGTCCGGAGACTCGAAGCTTACGGCCTTGATCGGTGGTGAAGCGCTCCCAGGCGAGCTGGCTGACTGGGTCAGGTCGCACAGCGCAGCGGTTTGGAACCTCTACGGTCCCACGGAGACGACGGTCTGGTCCACGGCGCATCCCTACCTGGAGCGCACGGCAGCGGGGCACGTGAGCCTCGGTACACCGCTCGGCGCCACCCACCTAGCGATTGTGGATGCCGGCGTCCGCCCGGTCCCCATCGGAGTGTGGGGCGAGCTGGCCATCGGCGGTCCGGGCATCGCACGCGGCTACGAGGCGCGGCCAGCGGAGACGGCGCGGCGCTTCGTGCCCGACCCCTTCGCGTCGACGCCGGGTGCGCGCCTCTACCGGACGGGGGACGTCTGCCGCCTGCGCCGGGATGGCGCGCTCGAGTTCGGCGGGCGCCGTGACGGCCAGGTGAAGCTGCATGGCCTGCGCATCGAGATCGGCGAGATCGAAGCGGCCCTGGACAAGCTCTCCGACATCGCGGCAAGCGCCGCCGTGCTGCATGACGAGCAGCTGACGGTTTTCCTGGAGCTACCGCGTAGCGACCAGCGGGAGCCAGTCGCGGATGGCGCTACGCAAGGCGCACCCGCCGACGCTCACCAGGTCATCGAGAGCGCTCGGCGGGCGCTGACGCAAAGCTTGCCGGGCTACATGGTGCCCCACCGCTTCATCATCGTGCCCGCCCTGCCGCTGACGCCAAACAGGAAGGTCGATCGTCGAGCGCTTTCGGCGTTGGCCGAGACTGAACTCGCTGAGGCGCGCTCGTACGTGGCACCCCGGTCGGATACGGAGCTGGCCCTGTGCGAGATCTTTGCCGAAGTGCTGGGTCTCGAACGTGTGGGCATCGAGGATTCCTTCTTCGATCTGGGCGGCCACTCCCTGCTGGCAACACGGGTCGCTGTGCGCATCCGTGATCGCCTCGGGGTGGAGATCCCCCTGCGCGAGCTGTTCGAGGCGCCGACACCGGCTGCCCTGGCGGTGCGGGTGCACGACGGCGCCAACCGCAGCGACGGGTCAGGCTCGCGCGTGGCGCGGGCGCCGCTGCGGGCGCTACCACATCCGGACGAACTACCGCTCAGCTACGCCCAGGAGCGCCTCTGGTTCGTGGATCAACTCAATCCCGGGGATGCCGCCTACGCGATTCCGATGGTCCTGCGCCTAACCGGTCCCCTCGCCACCGATGCGCTGAGCGCCGCCCTTCGCGCGACGGTAGAACGCCACGAAGTGCTGCGCACGACTTTCGCGTCAGTGGCGGGCCGCCCCGTGCAGCGGGTGCATGAGGTGAACTCCCCGCTCGTCGCGGAGGCAGCGAGGGTGCGTGTCGCGGATCTGGCCACGGTCGCCGAAGGCGAATGCGATGAGCTGGTGCGGGAGTGGGCGAACAGGATCTCGCGCGAGCCCTTCGACCTCGCCCGAGGTCCGCTGCTGCGCGCGCAGCTGCTCCGCCTGGGGGAACGGGACCACGTGGTGATCCTGGTCATGCACCATATCGTCAGTGACGGCTGGTCCGCCGGTGTGCTCGCGCGCGAACTCACTACGCTGTACGCCGGGCGTATCGCCGGCCTTAGCCAGGCCCTGCCGCCCCTCGAGGTGCAGTACGCCGACTGGGCGCTGCACGAGCGTGCCGTGCTCGACGAGCCGGCGGTCGAGGAGGAACTTGCGTTCTGGCGACAGCGACTCGCTGGGATACCGACGCGAGTGCTGACCCCCGATGTGGATGAGCCGCCGACGCCGGCCGAGTTCGCCTTCGCCGTTGATGCGACAGTCGCAGCGGGGCTCGACAAGCTGGCCGCTCAGGAGCAGGCGAGCCTGTTCATGGTGTGTTTGGCCGCCTTCTCACTGCTGCTCGGACGCGAGAGCGACAGCGACGACATCGTCGTCGGAACGGACGTTGCCCACCGCACCCATACGGCGGCCGAGGGGCTCATCGGTTT
>JBCBZW010000123.1 GCA_039815145.1 Pseudomonadota bacterium | reverse complement strand
TTCGCCACCTGACAGGTGCCCGCGTTCGCATGACCGCCGCCGCCGTAGGAGAGCATGAGCTCACCCACGTGCACCTTTGAGCTGCGATCCAAAATCGACTTGCCCATGGCAAACACGGTGTTCTGCTGGCGGAAGCCCCACATGTGGTGGATGGACAGATTGCACTGCGGATACATGGCGTAGACCATGAAACGATTGCCCGCGTGGATCACGTCCTGGTCCTTCAGATTCAGGATGATCAGCTCATCGTGCACTTCCGCGCAGGCCCTCACCTGGGCTTCGAAGAGTTCCTGCTGCTCGTGGTAGAGCTCCACGCGCTCCACCACGTCGGGCAACTCCATGATTTCATCGATCGTGTGGCTCTTGCAGTAGTCGATCAACTCCATCATTAGGTTGTAGTTCGAGATCCTGAAATCCCGAAAACGGCCAAGGCCCGTGCGGGGATCCATCAGGTAGTTGAGCATCACCCAATCGGTGGGGTGCAGGATCTCCTCGCGGCTGAACTGGGCCGCGTCCGCCTTGTCCACGGCCACCATCATGTCGTCCCAGGCGCGGGGGAAGCGCTCGGCGCCGCCGAAGTAGTTGTAGACCACCCGGGCGGCAGACGGCGTCTCCACCTCGATGATGTGGTTTTCACGCACGTCGTTGCGAAGTCCCTCGCTCGCGTGATGGTCGAAGGCCAGGCCCACCCCCTCGACATAAGGGAGGTTGGTAGTGATGTCCCGGTCGGTAATCTCAATCGCCCCGTCCTGCATGTCCTTGGGGTGCACAAACTTGATGTCGTCGATCAGATCCAGTTCTTTGAGCAACACCGCACAGACTAGGCCGTCGAAATCGCTACGGGTTACTAGTCTGTACTTGCCTTCCAGTTCAATCACGCTACTCGCCTCGCATATGCCGGTCCAATAACCGTTATCGGCACGAGGGAGAAAAGGTTTACCACGCGGTAACCGGCGGTCGATTTCCCTGGGCTGCTGCCGCGGCGCCCGCCGTGCGAGTTGAACCACCCAGGCGCCGATCGACTGGCGCGCCCTCGGACTCGGCACCCCGCCACGGAACCCGAACGACATCATGACTTTCGGCACATGTTCGAAGCCAAGCGCTCGGCTAACTTGATCCCTACGTTCACTCACACTCAAGGAGCCGACCGATGCGACACACTGCCACCTGCCTGCCCTTGCTAGCGCTCTCCGCCCTCATGGGCACAGCCGCCCACGCCGCTTCGCTGGATGTGCGCGTGACGTCAATCGACGAACCCGAGGGCTACATCATGCTGGCCATGTTCGATTCGGCGGAGGCCTTCGATAACGGCGGGCAGCCCGTGCGAGCCGTACGCCTACCGGTCGAGAGCAACGAGTTGCATACGACGTTCGACGATCTCCCCGCAGGCAACTACGCCATCAGGCTTTACCACGACGCCAACGGCAACGGTGAGTTGGACTCGAACATGATGGGCCTGCCTAAGGAAGGGTATGGCTTCAGCAACAACGGCGGCCGCTTCGGCCCCCCGCCCTTCGAAGCCGCCGCCTTCGAGATCGCAGAGGACGGCACGAACAGCATCACCATCAAGCTGCGGTAAGTGGCCGCTTCGGAGTCTATCGACATGCACCGACGTACCTTCATTCAAGGCGGGCTCGCGCTGGCGAGCATGCCCCTGCTCGCGCGCGGCGGCGAGGGCACCTCCACGGCACCGGCACACTGGTCTCTCGGTTGGCAGGGCGTGAGCCAGGATGCCTTCGCGCCCAAGGCGCTGACAGTCTCCGGACGTCTGCCCGCAGCGCTCCAAGGCGGCGCCCTCTACCGCAACGGGCCAGCACGGCTCGAACGCGCGGGCGTGCGCTACCGCCACTGGTTCGACGGCGACGGCATGCTCCAGCGCTTTCGCATCGGCGCCGAGTCGATCGTCCACGACGGCCGCTTCATCCAAACGCCGAAGTATCAGGAGGAGCAGGCGGCCGGGCGCTTCCTCTACAACGCTGCCGGCACAGAGCTAGCACAGGCGATCGGTTCGCGTAACAACGATTCGGGGAACGTCGCCAACACCGCCCTGTTGCCGTGGGACGATGAACTGCTCGCCCTTTGGGAGGGCGGATCCGCCTACCGCCTGGATCCGGACTCCCTGGAGACCCTCGGGCGCAAGGACTGGAGCGACGAGCTCCAGCACATGCCGTTCTCGGCCCACCCCCTGCGCGAACGTGACGGCACCCTGTGGAACGTCGGCAGCGCCCCCTACGCGGGCAAGTCTGGCACGCTCTTCGTCTACCGCATCAGCGGCGACGGCACGGTGATCGACGCGCAACCCATCACGACCCAGATACCGGGCTACCTGCACAGCTTCGCGATGAGCGACCGGTACCTGATGTTCTATCTCGGCCCGCATGTGTTCGAGCACGGTGGTAACACCTTCGTCGACAGCTTCCGCTGGACACCGGACCTCGGCAGCCGGGTGCTGGTGGTCGACAAGGACGATCTGTCCCAGCAGCAGTGGTTCGAGGCGCCCCCGGGATTTGCGTTCCACTGCGCGGACGCCTGGCAGGAAGGATCGGACGTGGTGATGCGCCTTTGCCTCTACGACGATGCGAGCGTCATGCACAGCGGCATGTTCGCACTGCTCGAGCGCTCGGAGAACGCCCTCCCTTCGTACCCGGCGTTCGCGCGGGCCTCGATGGCGACGGTCCGTGCCTCGACGCGTGACGGTCGGCTACGTGTCGATTCTGCTAGCGAACTCATGGAGTTTCCGGTCACGGACGGCCGTGCCACCGATGGCGCGTCGCCAGTGTTCGGCGTGGGGCATGGCGACGCGTCCCACCCCACCTTCTCCAACGCAGTGATTCGGGTGATGCCGCGGACCGGTGAGGTCGAACGATTCGTGTTCGGCGAGCGGCGGATCGTGGAGGAGCCCCTCTTCGTGCCGCAGGGCGGGATTGGCGAGGGGTGGTTGATCGGCACCTTCCTCGACTTGGACAAACGCCGTTCGGGCGTGTACGTGTTGGACGCGGCACGCCTCGCGGAGGGGCCCGTGGCGCTCGCCAGCATGGACCGAATACTACCGCTAGGCTTTCACGGCTGCTTCACGCCGCGTACCGCTTGAGTGGGAAAAGGGGGACGCTGCGCTGCGGTCGACCCTTGTGGCGCTGCCGTCCCCGCCCCTGCCCGCACAGCACCCGGCGTCACATCATGGGCACGAGGCACTGCCCAGGGCATCACAGGCCAACGCGATCAGATCCCGGGGCCACAACGGCCATAGCACGGCGCGACCGCCCTCATCGACAGCGCCGAGCCAACGGCCGTCCGCACTCAGCGCCATGTGCCGCAGGGGCAATGGAGAGCTGATGCGGGCGACCTCCTGGTTCCTCCCCACATCCCAGATGCGCACCAGTTCATCAGTACCGTAGGTGGCCACAAACCTGCCATCCTCGAGCGCGACAACCTCACGCAACCCAGGGTGGAAAACGCGAGCAACTTCCCGCAGATCGTCGAGCCGCAGCAGGCGTGCCGTACTACCGCCATCGAGCACGACGGCCAGTTGATCGGCACCGGTCAACTCCAGATATCCCTCAGCGAAGCCATTGAGCACGGTGGTCAGCGGTGCCGTCATGAGCCTGTGGCCCTCGACGGCATGCAGGATGTCGAGGCGCCGCTCGGACCCACCCCTGGTGCTAGCCCTCGCGATGATCACCGCCAGCCGCGTGCCGGCAGCGTCCACGCGCGCTGCGATCACCTGACCATCAACCGCCACTCGCCGCCGCTCACCGTTGCCGCGGTGGACGAGCAACACCTCATCGGCGCTGGTGGCGGGCTGCCGCCGCTCACCGCCGCGCGCCAGGTCCCACCGGTCAAGCCGATCGGCATCGACGACCCGCCCCTCCGTCTTGGCGAACGGGTCGTTCGCGGTCACCTGCTGCGGCATCTCCCACGCTCGTACGTCGGCAGGCGTGCGCACCAGCAGACGGTGCCCTCCACGGCCGTCGGCCACGAACGCGATGTCCTCAGCGTTGGCCCGCAATGGTGGCGCGAACATGGCTTCCCGTGCGCCGAAGCGCCAGAAGCGTAGGCGGCGACGCGTCTTATCCACATAGGCCACCTCTGCGCCGTCGGCAGCAAAGCCCACGGCAGCAGCATCCACCCCGGGGACGCGGGCGACGGTGGTGAGTGGCGCCAGGGATCGAATCTTCATCACCCCGTCCATCGCCCCCACCGTCAGGAGGCGATCGACCTGCGGCGAGATGGCCGCCTTGTCTTGCAACGCCACGTCCAGCACGACGACTAGACGCAGGGGGTTAGCCCGCAGCAGCAAGAGATCATCGAACAACTGTACGGCAACATGCTCGCTCGAAGGCCAAAAGACCGAAGACGTGGACGAAGCCAGCGGGTACTCAGATTGCACCTCATGGGTAGCCGCGCTACGCACCCTTAGCCAAGCACCTTTGACCCCCTTCTGGCGCTCGACCACCGCGTAGCGTTCGCCGTCCGGGGAAGGCGATGCGCTGCGAGGAATCCAACCTCCCGGCGCGGAGGCGAGCTCGAGTCCAGCGGGAGTCAGATGCAGCACGTGTAGTGCTGAGGTGCGATAGGTGATCAGATCCCCTTGCGTCGACACGCGCACACGCTCTGGATGATCCGCAAACCGCTGACGCCCCAAGATCTCGCAACCGGTGGCCGAGCGTACGATGAGCGACGTGCCACCGGTCTCCCCGCCGGCATCGTAGCGCGCAGACACCAGGATTCGCCCATCATAGCTGATAGCCACCTGGCGCACGCTCTCCATCGACCCCAGCATCAACGGGCAGCGCTGGGTGCGGCGTCGCTCGGCCGTATCCCACACACTGAGTTCCCGGCGCCCACTCGCCACGATGAGATGACTGCCCCCGGGACTGAAGGCAGCCGCGTCGACGCGCTGGCGGCCGAGGTCGATATCGTGCCACTCGGGGAGGGCGTGGTAGGCGGCCCGAAGGGCCATATCCGCCTGCACCGCGCGCTCGCCCACCGAATCCAGCAGGCTCATCGCACGGGCGGCCGCGCGCAGCGTCCTGGTCGTATCTCCAACCTCGAGCTGGCGATCGTCAGCCGTGCGTAATGACTCCACTTCATTGATCAGTCCACGAGCCGTGGCGATCGTGCTCTGTTTTCGGCTTTCGAGGGTACGCACGTAGGAAAGCGTCCCCAGTACGCCGATAACTAGTAGACCGAAGGCAACTGCCGTCAACACGGTGCGCGCGCGTCGGGTAACCGCGCGGCGACTGGCTAGCAAGAACGCCTGCTGCAGGTTGCTCGGCGTAGGATCGCGGTCAGCTGCCTGCGCTGACCATCCCTCGTAGGTGTCGAGTTCGCGTCCACGCAGGGTGAGGGCTGCGTCCTCGCCAGCGTGCTCCCACTCTCGCGCCCGCATCAACCACCGGGTATGTACACGCAACCACTCAGGGTCAGTGTCGATCGCCCACGAGACCGACTGACAGACCCCATCGAGCGCCCCCGCGTCGCGCGCGAACACGTAGTTGAGAGCGGCGAGCGCCGCGGGCACCTCTTGGCCGTCTTCCGGATCTCGATGAAGTACGGGGATGAGCCGCTTGTGGCCGGCCACAGCACGCTCCAACTCCCGCATGCACTCCGTGGAACGCAACGAGTCCGGGGAGATGACGAACACGAAGACCTGGGCATTGTCGATGCTCTTGAGAATGCGATCCGCCCAGCTCTCGGTGGGCGCGATGTCATCCCAATCCACCCACACCCGCCTACCGCGCGCCTCGAGACCCGCGTGCAGTGAGCGCACGAACGCGCCGTCGACGCGCGAGTAGGAGACGAAGGCATCGTCTTCCTCACTCCCTGACGGGGCGGGTCGTTGATTGTGCTTCGGTGCTTCCATCTGCCCCTAGGGCGGTGGCTCACGGGCTCCTTCAGTGTACAAGCGACGCGCACGGACCGGGGGCATCGGCCAATGCCCCCGCAAGTGGCTTACTCGGGCTTGCGGAAGACGAAGAAGAACCGGTCCGTGTTCCCCGCCACCGATCGGCGCCCCACCTCGTACTCGAGGGTGTCGTCGAGGCGGTAGAACATGGCGAACTGCTCGACCAGCTCGAAGCCCGCCTGCTGCACTTCCACGAGCACCTTCACCGGGTCTTCGCGGCGCCAGTTCTCCGGCGAGTCGTCCTGCATGTGGCGGCGCGTGTGATCGATCACCACGTAGCGACCGCCGGGCTTGAGCGCCGCGAACGCCGCGTTGTTGAACTCCGCGCGCTCCTCACCGTGCAGGTTGTGGTACTCGCGGATGTTCAAGAACATGTCCAGCTCACCGAACTGGAAGTCCATGCCGTCGAATTGGAAGGCGCGCAGCTCCCCATCCCACCGCATGGCGAGGTTGATCCGCTCGACCTTCTCCATCTCCGGCGCCTGCATGAGCTCGTCGAGGTTAGCCAGCCACTGCTCGGCGTAGCCGATGCTCAGGTGGCCCTTCTCCTTGAGTACGGGGGCGAGGATCTTGGTGTACCAGCCGTTGCCGGGACCGAATTCGAACACGCGCATGTCCTCCCGCAGGCCCATGGCGGTCAGGGCCTGGACGGGGCGGCGATTGCGATCCCGATCGCGGTCCGCCTCCGTGCGGTAGGGGAGTTCGAGGGCGGCTTCGACCTTGGCAGCGGTGGTATCCGCCTCCTGGGCAGCTGCGGGAAGGGCTGCGGCGCACGCAGCCAGAGCGATTAATAGGGTGTTCTTCATCTCGACTTCCAGTGGTTCTCAAGGAGTTGGGTGAACGCGCCGGCCTGCATCGGCGGCCCGCGCGCTACGCGGCACGTGGGTAACGATACACTGAACAAAAAAAGGGTCGCGGACAGCGCCCGCGACCCTTCTGGTCACACCACGAGGTGCAGGTGCGCGCCTACCGCACCATATCGATCACCACCATCCGGTGATCCGACGCCCCCAGCAAGTCCGCGGTGATATCCGACAGCTCAGGCCAGAACACCCAAGCCCCCGCCATGTCCCAACCGAGCACCGACGGCAGGGCGTAGTCGGCCCGCAGGTTGAAGCTGGCGGTCTTCGTCTCCCGCTGGTTGAAGTCCCCAGGCACCTGCTCCAAGGCACCCGGCGAGGCCGGCGTGATCGACGTATCCACCCGCGGATCCGACAGCAGCAGATCGATCGGGTTGAAGGTGGCATCGCCATCAACGGGATCGGCGTTCTGGTCACCCACGATCACGAAGCGCGCGCGCCCACGCAGACCGCCGCGCGGGTTGGCGGGCGGGTTGCCGCCTGCCGCTTCCCATTCGCGGTCGTCGTAGATGTAGGTGCCGAGCTGCGGGTTGATGTAGTCCTTCCAGAAGCGGATCTCATCGTGGTTGCGCAGGCCGTTCCAATCCGCGACGTTCGGGTCGGGGTAGGTCTCAGCCGTGCCGTCGTCGAACACCGGCGGCGTCGGGTGCGAGCCTAAGATATGCACCAGGCCGACGCCGTCCACGAGCACGGGGATATCCCAGTGCGACTTGGACGAGAGACGGAAGATGTCCAGCTCCTCCGAGGTGTAGAAGCTCGACAGGTCGCCATCGCCATCGGTGTCGTTGGGGTCCGGCGGCAGGAACGCGCCCGGCATGTCCACCCAGCGGAACAGCTGGAAGGTGCGGGCGAAGCCGTTGAGGATCCGGTGCTGCGAGAGCAGGACCTGGGAGAACTGACCCGGGAAGTCGCCGAAGCCGAAGCCATCGCCGCCGTCGCCCACGACGCCGTCGTTGTCGAGGTCGAAGCCTGACTGCACACCGGTGTTGTTGGGGGCTACGTAGAAGTAGCGATAGCTGATGGGATCGACGCCCGCCGCCTGGGACACCGCCAGGTAGTTGTTCAGGAAGTCCTGAATCTGCTGCACGGTGGCGGTCCGGTCGAACTCGCCGAACTCGTCGTAGACGTGGTCGAACTCGTTCAGCAGCACGATCTCCGGACGGGCCCGCTGAATCGCCTCAGCCACCAGGGAGATCTGCGGATCGTCACCAGCCGCGAGGTCTTCGGCGAGCTCACCGGCGCTCGGGCGGTTCATCGAGACGTTGTAGCTGGCGATGCGCAACTGCGCGGGCTCGGGGATGGTGAAGTCCGTGATCTCGATGAGGTCAGGCTTGGTCACCACGAGGGTGGTGCCGTCCTGGTCGCTCACGGTCATGGTCACCGTGTAGAGGCCCTCGGCGGTGTACTCGTGCGTGGGCACGTCCGCGTTGGAGCCGTTGCCGTCGCCGAAGTCCCAGGTGAAGTCGTACGGCGGGGTGCCGCCACTCACGATGGGAATGAAGTCGACGATGCCGCCGCTGCGGGTGAAGCTGAAGTCCGCTTCCAGGGCCCCACCGAGGGCCTGCACACAGATCTCGTCCACGGCGATGCGCTTGGTGGTGCCGCCGTCGTTGCCCGCGGACTGGTAGCGGAAGGCCACACGCACGTTGTCACCGATGAGGGCGAAGGGCTGGCTCACCACCGGCACGAAGGCTCCGTCGCTGGCGCCGTTCAGGCCCGTGGGCGTGATGTCCTGCCAGGCGGTGGTCTCAGGATCGCCCGTGTAGAAGTCCGTCACCAGCACGGAGAGGGGCTGCTCCAGCGTGTCGTCGAAGAACTCGTAGTAGAGGAAGTCGACGGCCGTGAGCGGGCCGGCCACGTTGAGCGGCGGGCTGATGAGGTAGTCATCGGCCGCGGTACCGCCCGTCTCGCCGCCGGCGTCGGAGCCGAAGTTGTTGTTCAGCGCCGCCTGGCGGTCATCACGCGTGTCGTAGATCCAACCGAGCGCAGAGCTTAGG
Source organism: Pseudomonadota bacterium (assembly GCA_039815145.1). Classification (NCBI taxonomy): domain Bacteria; kingdom Pseudomonadati; phylum Pseudomonadota; species Pseudomonadota bacterium. The sequence goes on along the minus strand of JBCBZW010000123.1, from coordinate 6,825 downwards.
TTGACCACTTCCCACGGTGTGTTGGGGTCGAGGGCGATGTCGGCGTTCTCCTCGCCTTCGAAATCGAAGCCGCAGTTGCCCTTGACGATGATGTCGTCGAAGGTGGCGCGGGTGGACTCGCCACCGCCACCGCCGAGGCCCGTGTACTTCCAGGCGAGGTACGCGGTGTCGGGGATGTCGGAGATGTCGAAGGGACCGAGCTTGGTGAGATCACCGAAGTCGCTGGTGTCCTCGTTGATCACCACCCAGGTGGCTTCGTTCGGGTCGGCGTTCACCAGCGGATCGTAGTCCGTGGAGTACTGCACCAGCGGCGCGGGGCCGTCGAAGCTGATCTGCGAGTCGTACTCGAGGGTCTCGTCGCGGAAGAACAGGAAGTTGATCGGGTTGGTGGTGATCAACCAGTCTTCCGTGGGGCCGTCGCCGCCGAAGTTGTTGCCCTGCACGGCGCCGGTGGAGCCGAAGTCCCAGAGCACCCACTCGTAGTTGCGGTCGGGCGCGGCCACGTCCACGGCGGTGAACTGGCCGAAGCTGTCGGGCACTTCGAAGTCTTCCTCGAAGATCACCGGCGTGAGGGACACCTCCGTGGTGCCGCTGGCGACGTCGCTCAGGGCGCTGCGTCCGTGGCGATTCACGGCCCACAGGCGGTAGTTGTAGGTCACGCCGGACTGCACCTGATCGTCGAGGTAGGCGGTGAAGGCGCCCGGGTACTCCTGCTCGATCACGCCCCAGGCAGCATCACCCGCGGCCTGGCGCTCGAGGCGGAAGAACTTGGCGTCGCTCTGCGCGTCCCAGTTCAGGGTCAGGGAGGTCTGCGTGGGCAGCACGACCGCCACGCCCGTGGGCTGGGCCGGGGCCACGCCGCCGTCCGGCGACTTGTTCCAGGCGATCAGCTCCATGTCCATGCGCAGGTCCGAGCTGCCGGCGTTCTCCTGGTGTACGGATACGGCGACCACGTTACCGCTCGGCAGCAAATTGAGGTCAGCGCCGTTGATGGGGATCGACTTCCAGTCGCGCTCGGAGTTCTCGTTGGTGGAGGCGAAGGTGTCGTTGCCCACCACCAGGTCGAGGTTCATGTTGTAGCGGGCCACTTCCGTGCCGTTGATGTACACCACGGCGCCGTCGTCCACCTTCATGTAGAGGTCGAAGAGGATGACGTCGTCGGGGTTGGCGAGGTCGAACTCGTGGCGGAAGTAGCTGGCGGCGGGACGCGGCTCGGGCGGTTGCACGAGATCGCTGGCGAGGCGACCCTCGCTCTCGCCGTAGCCCAGCATGGTGGGCACGGGACCGGTAGCGACGCCGCCGTTGTCCACGTTCCAGGCGCCGTCCACAAGGAAGCCGACGTCGGTCCAGTCAGCGCCCGGGTCAACACCGTCCACGCGGTAGTCCCAGAGTGCACCGTTCTGTACGACGGGGCGACGCTGCAGGTCAGCGCTGCGGCCGTCGATGTTCATCAGGATCAGCTGACCGCCCTCCACCAGCTCACCGGCGTCGGAAAGGCCGCGGCTCGTGTGCACCTGGATGGAGATCGCGAACCAGCCCGGGCCGAGGATGCTCTCGAGGCTGACCACACCGGAGGACTCTTCGTTAGTGGTGAGGAAGTCCGCACCGCCATCGAAGAAGATGTTGGGCACGTGCTGGGCGAGTTCTTCCAGCGTGCCGTCGGTGATGTCGTACTCCCACAGCTTGCTGAGGCGGCTCTCGCTGCCGAGGTCTTCCTGGATGTACAGCTTGGGCGCGCCGTTCACCGTGGTGAAGCCCATGTTGTCGAGGCTGCCGAGGCGGTTCTCGGGGCCGTCGAGGAGCAGGCGCAGGGTGCCGCCCGCGGTGGGGTCGGTGATGTCGTTGAACTCGGCCTGCCACAGGCGGGTCACGGCCATCAGGTTGTTCGACTCCGTGCCCTTGGTCACGAAGTAGAAGTTGTTCTCAAAGCCGGGGCGGGGATCCCACACGCCGTCTTCCGGGCCGCCGAACTTCAACGACTCGAAGGTCTGGGCGGGGTCGGGCGGCATGATGGTGTCGCGGCCGCGGGCTTCCGTGTCGGCGCCGTCGAAGGGGCGGTCGCCGTCGGTGCCGATGAGCTTCAGGGTGAAGGGCTCGCTAGCGCCGATCTCTGAGGCGAGGTCGTCGTCGCGCTCGTAGGGCTTGCCGACCACGGCGATCGAGTAGAGGTTGCCGCCGACGAGGCCGGCCTTCTCCACGTCGTTGCCCGTGTCCTGCTTGGTGCCGACGTAGAAGTAGACTTCGCCGTCCTCATCGTCATCGAGCATGGCGCCGATGGTGAGATCCTGCTCGGCCGGGTTCAGGAGCACGTTCTCGAAGTTCAGGAAGCCGAAGTGCTCGAGCTGGTAGCTGCTGCCGGCGTCGGCGCCGGTGACCACGTGGGCCCAACCGCGGCCGCCGCTCACTTCCTCACCGTTGGTGAAGAGAATCTCCGCGGTGCCGAGGCCGGTAGCGCTGTTGAAGAGCGCCGTAGGTGCCGGGCGATCGGCAGAGCAGAAGCGGCTGAAGGTGGTGGAGGCCAGGTTGAAGCTCTGGGAGCCTTCGTCCCAGTCGAACACCTGCTTGATGAGGTCGTCGCCTTCCACCACTTCGAAGGTGTTCTTGTCCACCTTCCAGAGGGAGACGAACGCTCCGCCATTGCCATGATCGCGGGCGATGCCCTGCGAAGAGTTCAGCTCGTGGTTGACGATGAGATAGAAGAACCCGGGCTCCCCCAGCTCGTCGCCGTCGATGGCGCCGATGCCGTCGGGAATGCCGACCAGGCGGGTCATGCCGCCGCCGGTCTTGGGGATGTCGAGGTCATCGACCGTGAGGATGGACTCGAGGAGCACGTTGGGCAGGTGCGTCTCGAGGTAAGGCGCCACCGTGGAGGATGGGCTGGTGGTCTCGAAGGCGAAGGCGCCTGCGGCGACCGTGCCGGCTGCGGCTGCGAGCAGCACGCGAGCGGCGAGAGCGTTCTTCTTGAGCATGGGAAGGTTCACCCGAAGATCGTTATTAGCTTGGCGTTTGGTATTCGGTACGGAGCGCCGCGCCTGGCTGGCGAGCGCTCCGCGGTGCACTCAGGCGCAGCGACGTCGGCGCAAGCCCGTGAGGCCGGCCAGTCCACCGAGGAAAAGCCACCCCGCAGCGGGCAAGGGCACCACGGCGGCGACCCCCGTGTCGGCGAAGGCACCGGTTTCGATGCCGAGGAAGCCGAAGGCGAGGCCGTCGACATCCAACGTGAGGGTGAGCATGGCGGTGGTGGCGTCGCTCGTGCCGTCGGCGAAGAGGAACAGCTCCTCGAGGCCGCCGAACACGTCGTAGACGACGGCCGAGGCCTGGGCGTAGGCGTCGGGGCCTGCATCGACGAAGGTCGCGCTCAGGATCGCCGCGAAGGTGAGGGTGACCTCGCCCGTGCCGTCGACGGTAAAGTCGAGTTCGGCGGCGCCGCTGGCCAATGCGTCGCCGCTATCGCCCACGATCGCGGTGGCGTCGCTACCGTCCTCGTCAGCGCTGGCGAAGGCCGTGTTAGCGCCGAAGGTGGCGAGGGCCGAATCGGGCGTGGCGCCGAAGAAGAAGTCGAAATCGGCCAGGCCGCTCGTGTCGTTGACGATGGCGGCGCCCGTGTAGAACGCGCCGTCGAACTCGATCGTGGCCGACCCGCTGGTCGTCACGTCGGTGAGGGTCAGGCTGGAGAGAGCGTCGATGAAGCCGCCTTGAGCGGTCACGCCCGAGCAGAGCAACGCCGCCGCCGTCAGGCTGCGAACCAGGTTGGAATCGATCACGTCAGTTTGCCCCCGCGTACGCCCGGGTGGGGTCCCGGACTGTTTTGCGCTATCAGAACCGCGGTAAGGGTATTGGGCTTGCGTGACGGTGATATGTCAGTTGGAAGACCGTCACGTGTCGGTGCGAGGTGTCAGCGGCGCAAGCTATCGATAGCAGCAGGGTCATAGATCGATTAGGCGATCACTTCGGCAACGCCCACTCGGGGCGCTGTTCGATCGTGTACTGGAAGGCGAGCGGCTGATCCCCGCGCAACACGTACATCTTCACCTTGTGCCCCACCCCGTACATGTAGAGCCACTTCTGGAACTCCGCCGGCGACGGCGTGGGGTGATAGGCGAACTGGAGCAGGATGTCCCCCTCGAGCAGGCCCATCTCGGCGGCCGGGCTGTCGGGCCAGACGAAGTCCAGGGCGATGCCCCCTGCGAAGCGTCCACCCACCGCGGGGAAGCGCGCCTGCTCCTCGGCGTTGAGGCCGCGCACGGAGAAGCCGGTCCAGGGCGAGGCAAGGCTCTTGCGCGACTTCAGGCTCTCGTAGATGTTGTTGATCAGGTGCACCGGCAGCAGGTGGACTTCGGACTCATCGTCCAGCGCCTCGTCCGGGTTGTTCGGGTCGTGGGGCGGCTCGTAGCCCGTGTAGAGGGCGATCACCTGGCCCGACTTGTCGAACACGGGGCTGCCGACCGCCGCGTCGGGATCCACCATCTCGGCGGCGAACATCGCCTGGGTCAGCGACTCCTGGTAACACTCGATGCTGTTGAGGGAGATCAGGCGCCCGAGCACCCGCTCGCCCTCCTTGGCCGTCGCATCGCCCATGGCGTAGATGGCCTGCCCCACCTCGAGGCCACTCTTGGTAACCAACTCCGCCGGCACCAGGCCCTCCGCGTCGTCCACCTTGAGCACCGCGAAATCGAGGGTCGGCTCCACGCCGATGATGCGCGCCCGGTACATGCGCGGGTTGCCGTCCACGTCCACCGTCACCCGGAAAGCCGGTCGCAGCGCCCCCGTGGCGGGGTCGACCAGGTGCTTGTAGGTGGTGACGAGGAACCCGTCCGCCTCCACCACCACGCCGAGCGCCGAGGCCGTAGCGCGGGCCTCGCGCGCGTCCGTCGGCACCGCATCGAGGCTCTCGACCAGGGCGACGGTGGCCGCGCCCGCGTGGGTGAACGGTACGCCGATGGCAGCGAGGGCGAGGGCGAACTTAGGCGTGGGCATGACGGCTCATTCCGGGGAGAAGTCTTGGAGGAAGGGGTTGTCCGCGTGGCGCTTGATGCGGATGAACCCGTGCTGGCTGGCGGCGTGGCAGCGGTTGCAGGCGTCGATGAAGGCGTCGGTGGCCTGGTCGATCGCCGTCCACGCCACGTCCACCGCCTCCGCTGGCAAGGCCTCGGCTAGCGCGTCAGCTGCCGGTAGGCCCATGCGGTCGAGGTACAGGGCGACGGGGATGCCCTCGTACTCGGGCGTGAGCGCCTGCATCTGGGTCATGAGGTGCGTCGCCTCCTCCAGGTAGAAGCGCGCGAGGGGCGCGTTGTGGGCGTCTACCGACAGGGTCAGCTTGTGCGCGTAGAGCTGCAACTGGCCCATGAGTTCCGCCAGTTCCACGGCGGGCTCGTCGAAGGTGAGCGGCACACCGCCGCCGGCGGGCGACTCCGCCGCATCGACGGTGCACGCGACGACACTCGAGAGACACAACAGAAGAGTACGGGCGATGTTCACGGCATTCGGCATCCCTATGAGGCGCATGGGCGTCATCGGCCCGTGTAGTACCCGTTCCCTGGCGCCATGTCCACCCGCGCAATGCGGGTCACCCAGGTCCATTTGACATGATTCGAGCACGCCCGACCTACCGCGCCGCCTGCCGTTGACCTTGTCTCCTATCCGCCACCACGCGCGGCCACGGCGCTCCTGCACACGATTGCTGGGGCCATAGCACCCGATCTAGCGCACATTCACGCGCACCTTAAAGAATCCTTCACAAACCCTTTAACTCCCAGTAACACGCAGACGGTTTCATGTGCGCCGCCGAACGCCGGGATTGCTCAACGCGACGGAGAACAGGCGCCACCCCCCATGGCCCCCACGCAGGACGATAAGCGCGCACCGCGCCACGCCCGCCCCGCTACCGAAGCCCGCACCCCAGTCTCCTCTGCTCGCCGCACCTTCGTGCGCAGCCTCGGCGGCGCGTTGAGCTCCGCCTTGGTCCTGCCGAGCCTGTCGGGCTCCGGCTGGTCCGCTCAAAGCACCAGCCAATCGGGCTTGTTCACCCTGGGCGTTGCCTCCGGCGACCCCCACGCCGACGGCTTCACCCTGTGGACGCGCCTCGCGCCCCAACCCCTCGACGGCGGCGGCATGGGCGACAACCCCGTAGACGTCTTGTGGGAAGTGGCCAGCGATCCCGAGATGATCGACGTGATCAGCGTAGGCCTCGCCACCGCGCATCCGAGCGCCGGCCACGCGATCAACGTGGCCGTCAGCGGTCTCGCCGCCGACCGCTGGTACTACTACCGTTTCAGCGCCCTCGGCGAACACAGCCGCGTCGGGCGTACTCGTACCTTCCCGGCACCAGGCACGCGCGTCGATCACCTGCGCTTCGCCCTCGCGTCCTGCCAGAACTACCAGGACGGCTACTTCGCCGCCTACCGCGACATGGTGGCGCGCGACGATCTCGACTTCGTCCTCCACGTGGGCGACTACATCTACGAGGACGCCGCCGATCCCCGCGCCCCCATCGCCCGCCGCCACCTCGGTGGCGAGCTGTACAGCCTCACGGATTACCGCAACCGCTACGCCCTCTACCGCCTCGACCCCCACCTGCAGGACGCCCACGCCGCCTACCCCTTCGTCGTGACCTGGGACGATCACGAAGTGGACAACAACTACGCCGGCCTCGTGCCCGAGGACGACGCCGACGCGCCGAACTTCGCCCAACGCCGCCGCAACGCCTACCGCGCCTACCGCGAGTCCATGCCCCTCTCGCCCAAGGTGCGCCTGACGCAGGACGGCAGCCTGGAGATCTTCCGCCGCCTCCAGTACGGCGACCTTGCCACCCTGCACCTGGTGGAC
>JBCBZW010000122.1 GCA_039815145.1 Pseudomonadota bacterium | reverse complement strand
GCGACACCCCCCAACGGGACCGCCAACGCCAACAACGCGACCCAGCCGAGATCCTCGTCACCACCCCCGAATCCCTTTTCCTCCTCCTAGGCTCCAAAGCCCGCGCCACCCTGGCCAGCGTAGAGACCGTCATCATCGACGAGGTCCACGCCTTAGCCCCCAACAAGCGCGGCGCCCACCTGGCCCTCTCGCTGGAACGCCTGAGCGCCCTCTGCGACCGCGACCCCCAACGCATCGGCCTGTCCGCCACCGTCCGCCCCCTAGACCAGGTAGCCGCCTACCTAGGCGGCGATCGCGAAGTCGAGATCGTCGACGCCGCCGCCCCCCCACGCCTCAAGCTCCAGGTCTCCGTCCCCGTGCCCGACATGCAACACGCGGACGAACGCCACGAACCTGCCGAAGACGAAGGCGGCTCCATCCTCGGCGAACTCTACGCCCGCGAGGTCGCCACGCCACAAACCGAGCGCGGCATATGGCCCGCGATGTACCCAGAGCTCATCCGCCGCATCCGCGAAGCACGCTCGACGATCGTTTTCGTTAACAGCCGCGGCCTCTGCGAGCGCCTCTGCCAACGCCTCAACGACATCGCCGAGGAAGAACTCGTCCGCGCCCACCACGGCAGCGTCTCCCACGAGAAGCGCGCGGAGATAGAAGAGGGCCTGAAGAGCGGCGCCCTACCGGCCATCGTCGCCACGTCATCGCTGGAACTCGGCATCGACATGGGCGCGGTCGATCAGGTCCTGCTCGTCGAATCCCCCGGCGCGGTCTCTCGCGGCCTGCAACGCGTCGGCCGCGCAAGCCACCAGGTGGGCGGCGAGAGCCTCGGCTACATCTACCCGAAGTTCCGCGGCGACCTCCTCGAGTGCGCCGTGATCTCCTCGCGCATGCTCACGGGCAGCATCGAGGCGATCAGCGTGCCGACCAACGCCCTCGACGTGCTGGCCCAGCAGATCATCGCCATGTGCGTGGACGCGCCCCGCTCGACGGAGGGCCTCAAGCGCATCATCCGCCGCGCCTGGGGCTACCGCGAACTCTCGGACGACGCCCTCAACGCCGTGCTGGAGATGCTGTCGGGCACCTACCCATCGTCCGAGTTCGCCGACCTGCGTGCCCGCCTGAGCTGGGACCGCAGCACCGACGAACTCACCGCCCGCCGCGGCACGCCCATGGTCTCGCGCATGAACGCGGGCACCATCCCGGACCGCGGCTACTACGGCGTCTTCCTCGGCGAAGGTGGCCCCCGCGTCGGTGAACTGGACGAGGAAATGGTCTTCGAGACGCGCCCCGGCGACGTCATTCTCCTCGGCGCCAGCAGCTGGCGCGTGGAGGGCATCAACCGCGACCGCGTCCTCGTCGCCCCCGCGCCCGGCGAACCGGGCCGCCTCCCGTTCTGGCGCGGCGACGGCCCGGGCCGCCCGGTGGAACTCGGCCGTGCCCTCGGCGCCTTCACCCGAGAGATCGGCGAGCGCTCCCGCGAGCGTGCTCGCGCCTGGGTGATGGAGCAGGTGCCCCTCGACGACTACGCGGCTGACAACATCGTTGACTACGTCACGGAGCAGCGCGAGCACACGGGCACCTTACCCACGGACAAGCGCATCACCATCGAGCGCTTCCGCGACGAGCTGGGCGACTGGCGCGTCTGCATCCTCACCCCCTTCGGCTCGCGCCTGCACGCCCCCTGGGCGATGGCCCTGCAACAGCGCTTCGGCGAACACGCCGGCTTCGACGTGCAGATCATGTACACGGACGACGGCTTGGTCCTGCGCCTGGCCGATGCCGAGGAGCTGCCCGACACCGACGCCCTGATCCCGGAGCCCGAGGAGCTGGACGAACTGGTCACCCAGGTGCTCTCGGGCACGAGCATGTTCGCCTCGCTCTTCCGCGAGAACGCGGTACGCTCCCTGCTCCTCGCGAGGCGCAACCCGAAGTCGCGCAATCCCCTTTGGGCCCAGCGCCTGAAGTCGCGCGAGCTGCTCGCCGTGGCCCTGCGCTACCCGAGCTTCCCGATGGTGCTGGAGACCTACCGTCAGGCGATGACGGAGGTCTTCGATCTGCCCGGTCTGAAGGATCTCCTGCGGCAGATTCGCGCCCGCGAGGTGAGGGTGGACGATGTGGAGACGCGCTCCGCCTCTCCCTTCGCCCGTTCCCTCGTCTTCGCCTACGTGGCGGCCTACCTTTACGAGCAGGACGCGCCCCTGGCCGAACGCAAGGCGCAGGCGCTCACCCTCGATCGCAACCTCCTATCGGAATTGCTCGGTCAGGCAGAACTGCGCGAACTCCTCGATCCGGCGGTCCTGGCCGACGTCGAGCAGGAGCTGCAAGCCCTCACGCCCGAACGCCAGGCGCGCGATGAGAACGAGGTCCATGACCTGCTCCGCCGCCTCGGCCACCTGGGAGAGGACGAGCTGCGCGCTCGCACCCAGACGCCGGATCAGGTGGGCACCTGGCTCGTCGCCCTGGAGAACTCGCGCCGCGCCGTGAACGTCACGCTCGGCGGCGAGCGCTACTGGATCGCCGCGGAGGACGCGGGCGCCTACCGCGACGCCCTCGGTTGCATGCCGCCGCCGGGTCTACCCGAGCGATTTATCGCCGCTCAGGAGGCGCCGCTGGATCAGCTGATCCGCCGCTACGCGCGCACCCACGGACCGTTCACCACGCGAGAGGTCGCAGCACGCTTCCATCTGCGCCCGGCGCAACTGGACGCCGTCCTGCGCGGACTCACCAGCGGTGGTGTCCTGGTCAACGGCGAGCTGCGCCCTGGCGGCGCGGAGCGCGAGTGGTGTGACAACGAGGTGCTCCGCCGCCTGAAGCGGCGCACGCTTGCCCGCCTGCGCAACGAGGTGGCCGCTGTCGATGGCGCGGCCCTCGGGCGTTTCCTGCCCCGCTGGCACGGGGTGGGTGCGGGCGGCGAGGGTCGCGGTGCGGCGCGCCTATTGGAAGTGATCGGTCAGCTGGAGGGAATGGCGCTGCCGTGGTCCCTCCTGTCCCAGGTACTCCTGCCGGCGCGGGTACCAGACTTCGACCCTCAGCTACTGGACATGCTGTGCGCGAGCGGCGAAGTGATTTGGATCGGCTGTGCGCCCCTCGGCGGTTCCGACGGTCGCATCGCGCTCTATCGCCGCGCCAACGCGCGCCGACTCCTCGAGACGCCGGTGCCCATGGAGACCACCGACGAGGTGCACGACGCGCTCCTCAAGCACCTGACGAATCGCGGTGCCTCCTTCCTCTCCGAACTCACAGACGCCGCGCGCGAGGCGAAGCCGGGCCTCGCGATGGAGGACTTCAAGGCGGCCCTGTGGGATCTCGTCTGGGCTGGCCTCGTGACCAACGACACCTTCGCCCCCTTGCGCGGCATCGGCCGCCGCACGCCTCGCCGCAGCCGCCGCGGTGCGCACGAAGCCTTGGCAGGGGGGCGCTGGTCCCTGGTCAGCGGCCTCGTGGATCCGTCGCTCAACGACACGGAGCGCGCGGTCAATCGCGCCCGCATGCTCCTCGATCGCTACGGCATCGTGAGCCGCGAGGCGGTGCAGAGCGAAGGCCTGAGCGGTGGCTTCAGTCCCCTCTACCGCGTGCTGCAGGGGATGGAGGATGCGGGCCGCGTGCGCCGTGGCTACTTCGTCGAAGGCCTGTCGGGAGCGCAGTTCGCAGAGCCTGGCGCCGTCGATCGCCTGCGCGCCGCCCGCCAGGGCGACGAGGGGGCTCGCTATGACGATGAGCAACCCGATCGCTACGACGAGGACGACGTGCTGCTCCTCGCCAGCCAGGATCCTGCGAACGTCTGGGGCGCGCTCCTGGCCTGGCCCGAGACCAGCGCCGGCGAGGCCCTGCGCCCGCGCCGCGCGGCGGGTACCTGGGTGGTGCTGGTCGATGGGCGTCCCGTGCTCTGGGTGGGCGTGGGCGGCCGTCAGCTGGCGACATTTACCGACACGCTAGGCAGCGATCGCGGGGAGCTTGAGCTCGCCTTACAAGCGCTGCACCGCATCCCAGTGACCAAGGGCAAGGCCTTCCACATCGAGCAGATCGACGCGACCCCGGCCCACGAGTCGGTGCTGGCGGACACGGTGCTCGAACACGGTTTCGTGCGTGATCACAAGGGCTTCCTGCCGGAGCGTGGCCTCACCGCCCCGGGCAGTGGGCGCGGCGGCAGCCGTCGCGGTTCGCGACCGCGCGGCACGGGCCGCGGCCGATCCTTCGCGCGCTAGCAGGGCGGAGTACCGGGATGCCCGAAGGCGATACGATTCATAAGGTAGCGGCGGCGATGCGGCCGCGGCTACGGGACGCCACCCTCGCCGATGTCTGGGCGCGCGATCTCGATCTGAGTCGCCTGCGCGGCGCGCGGGTACTCGACGTCGACGCCCTCGGTAAGCACCTGGTGATCAGCCTCGAAGGCGATCGCTCCCTGCGCTCCCACCTCGGCATGCACGGCAGCTGGCACCGTTACCCGGTGGGCAAGCCTTGGAAGCGGCCGCGGCGCCAGGCCTCGCTGATCCTGGCGACGGCGCAGGACGAGTTCGTCTGCTTCAACGCTAAGGAGGTGGAGTGTTTGCGCACGGCAGGTATTCGCAACGCCAACTTCGTGGCGCGCCTTGGCCCGGATCTCATCGCCGACACCCCTGCGCCGGCGTTGCTCGTGGCGCGCACGCGTGAGGTGGGCGACCCCGACCAGCTGCTGGCCGACGTGATGCTCGACCAGCGCCTGGCGTGCGGCGTAGGTAACGTCTACAAATCCGAGGTGCTGTTCCTGGAGCGCTGCAATCCCTGGACGCCCCTGAGCGAGATCAGCGACGAGCAGCTCCTGAAGCTCTGGACCCTGGCGGCAAGGCTCCTGCGCGCCAACCTGCACGGCGGCCGCCGCGTCACGCGAGACATCGAGGACGGTCGGGGGCGCCTGTGGGTGTACGGCCGGTCAGGCCAATCCTGCCTGCGCTGCGGGCGCACGCGCATCGCGGCCAAACGTATGGGCGTGAATCACCGTTCCACCTATTGGTGTCCGCGCTGTCAGCCGCAGACGCCCGACGGGCGGGATCGCCACGCGACACGTTTTCGGCGTAGCCCCTGCGCCTGAGCGCGCCAGCGTATACTGCGCGCTGCACAGCAAACGGTAGAAGGACGCACGCGCAGTGAAAGCCGCGGTCATTGGCATGGGATACCTGGGCAAGTTCCATGCACAGAAGCTGGCCCAGAACGAGCAGGTCACCCTGGCGGGCATCGCCGACGTGAGCGCCGACGCGCGCGAAACGGCCGCCGCGGCGTACGACGGCGTGCACGTGACGGGTGACTACCGTGAGCTGATCGATAAGGTGGATGCGGTCACCGTCGTCACCCCCACCACCTCCCACTACGAGATTGCGCGCACCTTCCTCGACGCCGGTAAGCACGTGCTGCTCGAGAAGCCGATGACCGTCACGGTGGAGCACGCTGATGAGCTCATCGCGCTGGCGAAGGCCAAAGGTGTGGTGCTGCAGATCGGGCACCTGGAGCGCTTCAACCCGGCGACCGAAGCGATGGAGGAGCGCGCCGACGGGCCACAGTTCTTCGAGACCTATCGCGTGGCGCCCTTCCGTGAGCGCGGCGTCGAGGTGGACGTGGTGCTGGACCTCATGATCCATGACATCGACATCGTGCAGACCCTCACCGATCGGCCGATCGTCGACGTGGTGGCCAACGGCACGGTGGTGTTCTCGGACAAGCCGGACATCGTGAATGCGCGGCTGCAGTTCGAGGGCGGGTGTGTGGCCAACCTCACGGCCAGTCGCGTCAGCACCAAGACGGAGCGCAAGATCCGCATGTTCCAGCAGAACGCCTACATGTCGGCCGATCTGCACCTGCGCTACCTGAAGATTGCCACCAAGCAGCCGCCCGCCGCGGGGGATGGACCTAAGCTCGAGATCGAGCAGTTCGAGTATCCGGAGTACGATGCGCTCAAGCTCGAGATTGAGGACTTCCTCGGCGCTATCGCGAGGGGTGGTCAGCCCCGGGTGACCGGCGAACAGGGGCGGCGAGCGCTGGAGACGGCGGTGGAGATCAGCCGGCTGATCTCGGCAACCTAACGAAAGCGCTCGGCTTCAGTCGCTAGCCCAGCCGCTGAGCCCGCGCTTTGAGCTTTCCACGAAGGCGCGCAGACGCTGCAGTTCTTCCGATTCATCGCTGGTGGCGCTCGGCAGTTCGTCGCCGGCGCGCAGCGCCCGCATGGCGCCTTCCAGCGTGCGGTAGCGGGTGCCGCTGATCCCGCGGCGGCGCAGGCCGATCGTATTCAGGCGGAAGTGGCGGCAGGGATCGCCACTCGAGAGTGTGTAGGGCAGTAGATCCTTGCGCACTGCCGACTGGCCGCCGAGCATGGCGAAGGCGCCGATGCGCACGAACTGATGCACGAGCGCGCCGCCGCCGATGGTGACGCCATCGCCCACCTCCACGTGCCCGGCAATTCCCGCGTAGTTGGTCATCGTGACCTCATCGCCGACGATGCAGTCGTGAGCGATGTGGGCGTAGCCCATGAAGTAGCCGCGCGAGCCGATACGGGTGGCGCCGCCAGGCTCGTAGGCACGATTGATCGTGACCCCTTCTCGGATCACGTTATCGTCGCCGATAAGTAGCCAGGTCTCGCTGCCGTCATAGCCGCGATGCTGAGGGGGTTCGCCGAGCACGACGTGGGCGGCGAGCTGGTTGCGCTCGCCGAGGCGAGTCCAGCGGCGAAGTACGCAGTGAGGCCCGATCTCGCAGCCTGCACCGATGATCACTTCGTCTTCGATGACGGCGTACGGGCCCACACGCACCTCATCGGCAAGCTGGGCCGATGGTGCGATACAGGCGGTGGGGTGGATGAGAGGAGACGGTGAGGCCACTACGCTTTCCTTCGCTAGGCCGCGAACACGAGGTGTGGGCGGCAATATAGCAGCGAAGGAGCAGCGTTAGGCAGTGGCGTCAGCGCCGGGGCTAGGCCTACGCGGGCCTAACGATCAGGGGTCGATCAACGACCCCATTCGGCGTAGTGGTTGGCGCGGCGAGGGTTGGCGGAACGCTCATCTTCCTCATCCCAGTTGTCGCGCACCTGCTGGCACCAGTCTTTGTAATCGTCCCAGCTCTTCACAGGTAGCTCCCGGCCTTGGCCACCGGGGCGCTCCTTACGGGGCTGCGTAACGCTTCGATCTACGAACAGACCATAGCGGCGGAAAGCTTCTAGGTGTCTCACTCGATGACTCCCAGTCAACGCGTCAAAACGAACGAGTGCACGGTATCCGTCAGGGGGTGTCATTGCAGTGACGCTATTCACAGGCCCCGAGTTTTCCTTGATCCGCTAATAACTTAAACCATCTGAGCAGACATAACTAGCGAAGTTCTGTTACCCAGTGTCACTTCCTTGGCGTGTATTTTCTGACGCTTCGGGCTTATGGTGACACCCATTATCCTGGCGCCGCTCCTGGTGCCATCGAGCGACAGAGGAATAGAGGGTTCATGGGCAGTTTTATCCGGTGGGTCGCAATCGCGATCGGCGCGTTGGTGTTGTTGGTGGTCGCCGCGGTGGGGATCTTCGTTGCCACCTTCGATGCGAACGATCTCAAGGACCAATTAGTTGCCGCTACAAAGGAACAGACGGGGCGGGAGCTCACCATTGAGGGTGACATCAAACTAAGCGTTTTCCCCTACGTCGGGTTCTCACTTGGTGCGACTCGCCTGGCCGATGGCGAGGGCTGGGGCGATGAGCCTTTCCTCGCCTTCGATGGTGCGGCCGCGAGTGTGCGCCTCCTGCCCCTGTTCACGGGCAAACTCGAGGTGGGAGAGGTGCGCTTGGAAGGGCTGAGCCTCAAGGCCGTCACCGCCGCCAACGACACCAACAACTGGGACGATCTGGTCGCGATCGGCCAAGGCGACGCGCCTCCCGCGGAGTCCAGCGAGTCCTCGAGCGAGTTCGATTTGGCCAACGTCACCGTCGGTGGCGTGAAGCTCGCCGATGCCCAGCTCTCCTACGAGGACAAGGGCGAAGGCACCCGCTACGCGATCACCGACTGGGACCTCACCACCGGTGCCTTCCGTCTCGGCCAACCGCTGGACATCGACACCAGCCTGCAGCTCGAAGCGAAGAACCCCGATCTTGCGGGCACGATCACCGCGCGCGGCACCGTGATCCCGAACGAGTCGCGTACGGTGCTGAACAACCCCGATCTCACCGTTCAAGTGAGCGGTGAGATGCTCGAGGCCCTGTCTGCCCTGAACCTACAGATCGAGGCGGAGCAGCTGTCCGTCGACAAGTCCGGCCCCTTCGACCTGAAGGCGCCGGTGATTCGCGCCAAGGCGGAGAGTGGGGATTTCGGCGAGCCCCTCGATGCTCGCATCGAAGCGACTAGCCTGTCCGGCGACCTCAAGTCCGAGACCCTCTCGCTCACCAATCTCACGGCCACGGCCTGGGACATGAAGATGCGCGGCGAGCTCCAGGGCAAGAACGTGCTGAGCAAGGCCAGCATCAACGGCAAGATCGCGATCGATGAGTTTTCACCGAAGAGCGTCGCCGAGAAGGCCGGTGCGCCGCTCTCGCCCACGGTGGACCCGAAGGCCCTCACGCGTGCGGCGCTGAGCGGCAATTTCGCCATCACGCAGACGTCGGCCCGCTTCTCAGGGCTGGAGCTGACCCTGGACGACACGAAGTTCACCGGCGATCTCGCCGTGGCGGACTTCGATCGTCAGGCCCTGCGCTTCGATCTGAAGGGTGATCAGCTGATCCTCGATCGCTACATGGCGCCGGCGCCGGAGCAGCCCGTGGCGGTGGATCCGGACGCGGTGGCCATTCCGGCGGAGGACATCCGCAAGGCCGACATCGACGGCAAGCTGTCCCTCGGCACGCTGATGCTCTCGGGCCTCACCGCCACCAACGCGGAGGTCACCCTCAAGGCCTCCAACGGCACCCTGCGCATCCATCCGTCCACGGCGGATATGTACGGTGGCAAGTACCAGGGCGATATCCGCATCGACGCGAGCGGCGAACTGCCGGTGCTGTCGCTCAACGAGCGCCTGCAGAAGGTGGACTTCGGCGCCCTGGGCAAGGACGTCTTCGACCAGCAGAACCTCACCGGCCAGCTCGATGGTCGCATCACCCTCAAGGGCATGGGCGTCACCCAGACGGCCATCCTCAACACCCTCGGCGGCGACGCGCAGTTCTCCTTCCTCGACGGCGCGATCGTCGGCATCGACATCGCCCACGAGGTGCAAAAGGGCATGGCAGCGATCGGCCGCGGTGCGGCACCGTCGGGTAACGGCGATGGCCGCACGGAGTTCGCCGAGCTCAGCGGCACGGCGCAGATGACCGATGGCGTAATGACCAACAACGATCTCATCGCCCGCTTGCCCTTCATCCTGGTGGGCGGCAAGGGCACGGTGAACCTCCCCGAGGACACGGTGAAGTACCGTCTCGACATGCAGTTCCAGAAGAGCCCGGAACTCCCGGATGGAGCGTCTGACCTGCTCGGCTTGAACCTGCCCATCGTGCTCAGTGGCAACCTGTCCCAGCCGGGCCCTGGCTGGTTGGACTTCGGCGGTACGGCCGGCGCGCTGGTCAAGCAGCGCGCTGAGGAGGAGGTCGACAAGTTGAAGGACAAGGTGCTCGGTGGGCTGCTGGGCGGCGGCAGCGAAGATGGTGAGGAGGGCGGCGAGGACGACGCCAAGAGCGACGTCAAGAAGGTGCTCGGCGGCCTGTTCGGAGGCAAGAAGAAAGACAAGGATGACGACGGCGACAATTAGCCCACCGGCTTCCACGCGCGCCGCCCGCCGGGCGGCCGCGGCCCTGCTCGCGGGTGCCTGCCTGACGCCGCCCCTGGCAGGTGCTGCGCAGATGCTGTCGCTGAAGGTGAAGCGCGACGGCCCGCGCTACTTCGTCGAGTCCCACGCGCTTATCGATGCACCGATCGAGGCGGTCTACGACGTGCTGATCGACTACGACCGCCTGCACGAGCTGACCAGCACCTTCGAGGAGACCCGCATCGTCGACGGCGCTGAGAACGAGGAGCAGCGCCTGGTCTACCTCCGCGCCCGCGGCTGCGTCGCCTTTTTCTGCAAGACCATCATTCGCTACGATCGCCTGGAGCTCGAGCGGCCGCGCGACATCGTGGCCGTCGCCGTACCTGCCCCCGATGCGGATGTCGAGGGCGATGAGCAGGCCGTAGCGTATTCCTACTCCCATTGGGAGCTGAGTGAAGAGGAGGATGGCACCCACGTGCTGTACTCGATGGAGATGGAGCCACCGTTTTGGGTGCCACCTCTGGTGGGGCCCTGGGCGGTGAAGCGCAAGCTCGCCTCGGGGGCCGGCGATGCGGCCCAGCGCGTGGAGCAGCGGGCCCTCGGGCTACCGGTGGTTCTGGATTGACCGAATCGACCGACGCCGCAGGCCCGAGCGCCGAAGACCTCGCCCCCTTCGCTGACGACCTGCTCACCTGGGCGGCGACCTACGGCCGCCACGACCTGCCATGGCAGCGCGAACGCACGGCTTACCGCGTGTGGGTCTCGGAGATCATGCTCCAGCAGACTCAGGTGGCCACGGTGATTCCCTACTACGAGCGCTTCATGCGCCGCTTCCCGGACGTGCGCACCCTGGCGGCCGCACCCCAGGACGACGTGCTCCACCACTGGTCGGGCCTCGGCTACTACGCCCGCGCCCGCAACCTGCACGCCGCCGCCCGGCTCATCCAGGCCAAGTACGGTGGCACCTTCCCGCAAGAGCTCGAGCAGGTGCACGCCCTGCCAGGCGTGGGTCGCTCCACCGCCGGCGCGATCCTCACCCTGGCCGGCGGCCAGCGCCATCCGATCCTCGACGGCAACGTGAAGCGCGTCCTCGCCCGCTACCACCTGGTGGAGGGCTGGCCCGGCGACCCGAAGGTGGAGCGTGGGCTGTGGACCCTGGCGGAAGCGCACACGCCGGAGCGCGAGCGCGCGGCTGCCTACACCCAGGCGATCATGGACCTTGGGGCCATGGTCTGTAAGCGCAGCAAGCCTCTGTGCGGTGGGTGCCCGGTCGTCGAGGGATGCGGCGCCCACGCCGCGAAGCGCCAGGAGGAGTTTCCCCACAAGCGCCCGCGCAAGGCGACGCCGCTCAAGACCGTGCGGATGCTCATCGTGGTGCGGGAGGATGAGCAGCAGGTGTTGCTCGAACGGCGCCCGCCTGCGGGCATCTGGGGCGGCCTGTGGAGCTTCCCCGAGCAACCGCTGGAGGAGGATCCCAGTGCATGGGTTGAGGCCCAGCTGCGGGCGCAGGTGCGCGATTCGCAGGAGTGGCAGGTGCTCCGCCACACCTTCAGCCATTACGCCCTCGACATCACCCCGCAGGTGCTGCGCATCTCCGCGCCGCCCGAGGGCGTCATGGAAGGCACTTCGCGGCTCTGGTATAACGTCGGCGAATTGCCCGAGATCGGTCTCGCAGCGCCCGTGGAGAAGCTGCTCTCCCGCCTCGGCGACGCTGCCTCATAACTCCATCAGGTACCCCTCATGACAGACAAGGTTCAGTGCGTCGTCACCGGCGAAGAAGGTGAAGCCCTCGGCTACACGCCCTACCCAGGTGAACTCGGCGAGCGCATCGAGGCCAGCGTCTCGAAGCAGGGGTGGAATCGTTGGCTCGCTCACCAGACGATGCTGATCAACGAGTTTCGCCTCACGCCCTTCGAGCCGAAGGCGCGCAAGTTCTTAGAAGACGAGATGGAGAAGTTCTTCTTCGGTGAGGGCTCGTCGGCGCCTGAGGGCTACGTGCCGCCTGAGAAGTCTTGAGCCGCGGTTACGGCTGCGGGTTGGCCAGGTACTGGTAGTAGTAGTCCTGACCCTGCGCTTCGGCTTCGGCCTGCGCTTGGGGATCCAACTGACCTCGAAGGTCATCCAGCCACGAAGCCATCCACGGTTCGTCGTTGGCGATCTGTACGGCGAAAAACCAGGATAGCGCCTGCGCCGGCTCACTTGCACGCAGCTGGATGCCGTCCCGGCTTTGCCTGACCGGAACGGTAAACCCATTCGCCAGACGCTTCGCCAGATGAGTCGCTGCGGGGAGATCCCCGCCCGTGGCGGCGAACTCCAGGTAGTCGAGGCCCAGGTATTCACTCGCCGCGTACGCCACCATGTCGCTCTGGCTCAGGTCGCGCAGTTCCTCACTCTCAAGCTCGACGAAGTAGGTGGCGTTGAGGCCGTACTCGCGAGCCGCATCCACATGTCCTTCGTCAGCCGCCTGACGGAGCAAACGTCCGGCCAGCTGCTTCTCGGGCGGGATGTCGTCGCAGTCGTATTGGGAGAGATCCAGGGCGGGTAGCGGTAGCCCCTCCTCACCGGCCTCGCGCACGGGCGAGTTCTCCGTCAAGCACAGCAGCACGACCATGCCAACTTCGTAGGCGGCGTCGAGGTCGCCTTCCTCCGCTTGCGCCATTCGTGCGTAGAAATCTGCGGCGATCGACGCAGCTTCTGGAGTTGCCGGTGAGTTTGCTGAGGGCCCCTGCTGCGAGGGCGCTACGTCCGCTGGCGGCGGCTCAGGGGTCGCTTGGACTGTCCGCGCCGACTCCGGCGCGATCTGGATCCGTTGGGCGGTGGTGGAATCGGGCGTGTCTGGTCCACCGCCGAACGCCCAGAGCAGGGCGCCGACGGCGAGTACCGCTACGAGAGCGGCGGCCAGGCGACCGTCCACGCTGCTTACCTTATACGACCTCTAGGTACTGCAAGCTGAACCACTGACGCGGATCAGTCCACACCTTGGCCACCCTAAAGCCTGCCGTCTCCGCCAGGTTTTCGAACACCTCGAGGGAGTACTTGTGCGAGTACTCGGTGAGGATGAATTCACCGGCGGCCAGATCGAATTCCTCGCCGTCGATCTGTACGGTCTGCGCCACCCGGCTCACGAGCTGCATCTCCATGCGCGAGCGCGTGGCATCCCACACGGCGCGGTGGAAGAACATTTTGACGTCGAAGTTGGCGTCGAACTCGCGGTTCAGGCGGGTGAGGATGTTGAGGTTGAAATCGGCCGTGACACCCTGGGCGTCGTCGTAGGCCGGCACGAGGATCTCCTCCGGCTTCACCAGATCAGCACCGATCAGTGCGCCACCGCCTTTCTTGGCGATGCGTCGCACGGTGGAGAGCAGCTTATAGGCCGCGCCGAAATCGAGATTGCCGATGGTCGAACCCGGGAAGTACACCACGTTGCGCTTCGGGGCGATGCGCGGCGTGGGCAGCTGGAACGGCTCGTTGAAGTCAGCGCAAACGGGCAGGACTTCCACCGCCGGGTAGTCCGCGGCCAGCTTGGTGGCAGCGGCCATCAGGTGATCGCGTGAGATATCGACGGGCACGTAGGCCGCGAGCTCCGGGATACGCTCCAGCAGCAGACGTATCTTCATGCTCGAGCCGCTGCCGAGCTCGATCAGCGAGGCCTCGGGTCCGATGCTCGAGGCGATCTCCCCCATGCTCGACTCCATGATCGAGAGCTCCGTGCGCGTGGGGTAGTACTCGGGCAGCTCGGTGATCGCGTCGAACAGCTGGGAGCCGCGCTCATCGTAGAGCAGCAGCGTGGGCAGGCGCTTCTGCGCGCGGCGCATGCCCTGGTGAATAGCGTCGCGCAGATCACCGGTCTGCGGGTGCAAGTCGAGCAGCGTGGGCGCTGCGGGGCCGAATTTGGCCATGGGGCCTTCCTTGCCTTCTCAGGCGTCGTGGGCAAGACGCACGCCGCTGAACTGCCAGCGCGCATCGGGATAGAAGAAGTTGCGATAGGTGGCGCGCAGGTGCGAGCGCGGTGTGGCACAGGAGCCGCCGCGCAGCACGACCTGGCTGCACATGAACTTGCCGTTGTACTCCCCGAGGGAGCCCGCCAGGGGTTCGAAGCCGGGGTAGGGCGTGTAGGGGCTTGCCGTCCACTCCCACACATCGCCGTAGAGCTGTGCGAGGGGTGAGGTGAGATCGTTGACTTGTCCAACGAGAGTGGGTGCAGCGCGCTGCACGGGGCGTGGGTGGAACTGATCCTCCTCCGCCAGGTTGCCCTCCAGGGGCGCGTAGGCCAAGGCCAGCTCGAGCTCAAACTCCGTGGGTAAGCGCTTGCCTGCCCAGCGGGCGAAGGCGTCGGCTTCGTAGAGGCTCAGGTGGCAGACGGGGGCATTCAGTGCGAGGTCGACCTGACCGTTCAGGGTGAACTCGCTCTCGAGGTCTTCCGACCAGTAGAAGGGGCGGGTCCAGCCTTCCTGCTGCAGGCGGGTCCACGCATCTGCCAGCCAGAGCGAACAGTTCTGATATGCGCCATCGCGAATGAACTCGCGGTACTCACCGTTCGTGATCGGTCGGTTGGCGAGGGCGTGGGGGCGCACGAGCACTTCGTGGCGAGGGGTCTCGTTGTCGAAGCAGAAACCGTTCGCGGAGGTGGCGCCGAATTCGATCAGGCCGTCGGGGCCGGGTACGAAGGTGAGCGGCGCCGGGTCACTGCTGGTGCTCGCCCAAGGCGTGGGCTCGCGGAAGACTGGACGCATCGGGTTTACCGAGAACACGTGCTTGATGTCGGTGACCAACAGCTCTTGATGCTGCTGTTCGTGGTTCAGTCCGAGCGTGAGCACGGTATCGAGGGTGGGCGATGCGCCCTGTTGCTCGATGAGTGCGAGCACCTGCTCATCCACGTGCTCGCGGTAGCGCAGCACATCGGCGAGGGTGGGCCGCGAGAGCAGACCGCGCTGCGCCCGTGTAAACATTTGTCCAACCGTGTAGTAGTAGGAGTTGAACAGGTGATCGTAGGCGGGATCGAATTCGCGGTAACTGGGCGCGTGCTCTTTGAGTACGAAGCGCTCGAAGAACCATGTGGTGTGCGCGAGGTGCCATTTCGTGGGACTGACGTCCGGCATCGACTGCACCACCGTATCCTCCGGCGCGAGCGTTTCGCAGAGGAATAAGGAGCGCTGGCGCACGCGTAGATAAGACTTCGCAAGCCCAGCGTCGCTGGTCTCAGCGACGGGCGTATCGGTAGAAATAGACATGGGGAGGCGAGCGCTTGCAGGAGCGCCCCGCTATGGGTTGATCGTGAGATTATAACAGACTCTTAACTTAACCGACCTTGTCAGCCACTGGCGAACTGCCGCCCCCAACGCTTCGGCGCCCACTGAGTGATATTTTCCCTCCCCATTCAACGCCCCTGGGCGACCGCGCTCGTATCCCTGCTGTTGGGCTTCTCATTGGCCGCCGGCATACCGCGGTTGTCGATCGACGACGACCTCTACGTTTATTTCAGCGAAGGCGATCCGAAGTTACAGGAGCTTGAAGCCTTCGAGCGCACCTACACGAGTGAAGACTACGTGGGGTTCGTGGTTGTGCCGGCAGACGGTGACGTGTTCACCCCGCGCACGCTCGAAGCGGTGCGTGCCCTAAGCGAGCTCACCTGGCAGCTGCCCTACTCGCAGCGCGTGCTGTCGCTCGCGACCTATCAACACTCTAAGTCGCAGGGCGATGAGCTGCAGGTGGGGCCCCTCATCCCGCTGCGGGGTGATTTGACCCAGGCGCAGGCGGACGCCGCTCGCCAGATCGTGCTCAGTAGCCCTGAGACGCTAAACCGCTATGCTGCCGATGGTGCCCGCGCCACCACGATCTTCATTCGCCTGGCGCTGCCCAAGCCTGTCACCAGCGAAATCTATCGCGAAGTGGTGGTGGAGGCACGGGAGCTGCGCGATGCCTTCGAGGCGGACTGGCCGGGGATCGATCTCTCCCTATCGGGCACGGTGGTCACGAACGTGGTGCTGGGCGAGGCCGTGGCGAGCGACTTCACCACGCTGATTCCCCTCACCGTGCTGACCATCGCCTGCGGCCTATGGCTGCTCTTCGCGAGCGCGCCGGC
>JBCBZW010000121.1 GCA_039815145.1 Pseudomonadota bacterium | reverse complement strand
GGAGTCGAAGCCGAAGAGCGCCTTGATGTGGGGGTTCTCGAACCAGCCGTCCAGCACGTCCGCGGCGCTGGCGGTGAAGAGTTGGAACACGGCGTCCTGGTCACGCTGCGGTAGCTTTCGCATTCGGTTGGCGAGGCGCCCGGCGCGCCATAGATCGAGTAGGCCGCCACCTACGTTCGGCGGCGTTTCGAGGAGCATGTCGCGTAGGACATCGGCCGCTCGTTCCAGCCAGTCGTAGTAGGCGGGCAAGGCCGCGGCGTCGCGTGTCGAGTGGCGGGCGAATTCCGCCTGCGTTGCAGTCAGGTCGGCGCCCGTCGCGAGGGATCGCTCGCTGTCCAGTGGCATGAAGTTGCCGATGGGCCGGTTGCGGATCTCGAGGCCGTGGCCGTGCAGGTCGAGATCGGCGATGACCTTGGGATTGAGGAGGCTCACCGTGTAGCTGGCGAGGGAGTTGCGGAAGCCGGGGTGGAACTCCTCGGTGATGGCCGCGCCGCCCACGCGTGATCGCGCCTCTAACACCAGTACGCGGCGCCCCGCGCGGGCGAGGTAAGCGGCGCAGGTGAGGCCGTTGTGGCCGCCGCCGAGGATGATCACGTCCGGTCCGTTACTCAATGCTCAGCTCCCTTGCGCCAGCGGCGCAGACTATACCACCGCGGCGTTGGGTCGGTTGATGGCCCTAGGGAATCGGCGGCGTACTTCATTCCCTGAAATCCGTTTGGCCGGTCCGCGCCACTTTCACGTTCTTCCCTGTGCACCCGGCGTTCGTGGTGCACGGCTCGTCGACTCGACCCTGCCTCGGTTGGTCGTGGTCGGAAAACGTCATCAACACCCATCGACTCTGGTTCGAGGACTTCGCCACGGTGCGTAGCGACGATGCAGGGGGGGCTGGTGGGGTGCTGGTCGTCAAGGCCAGTCAGCGCGCCATCGTGCTAACGGACTTCGTGATGACCCACAACGTCAACACAACGGACGCGACCTTCCGCGTGAACATCCGTCGTGGCCCCGCGTCCAACGCCAACGACTGCGACAGCGCGAACTTGATGCTGGGTCCCTACGTCTCTCCGGACGAAACGGTCTCGATCAACCTCGTGACGGGGCTGCGGTTGTTGCCGGGCGAGCAGCTCTGCGTGGCGATCGGTGGCGCACCCGCTGGGCAGGGCATCAGCATGGCGGTCACGGGCTGTCAGGTGTCGCCGAGCGTCGGGCCCTGACGGTAGCGCTGTCAGGGGGCGGGCTCCATGCCCGTCTTCTCCACGGTGCGTAGCGCCCCTTGCACGGCGGCGAAGCGAGCGGGGCATCCGTCCCCGCTCGCTTACTTTCGGGTCACGCATCGGTCGTCGGCTGGCTCAGGCTGCAGGCGAGTCAGCTATGGGCGTGCAGAGCACGCGTTGGGCACGCCGCTCGGGCCAGGCGGTCCGAACAGACTCCCACGTGCGATGCGCAGATCTCGGTTGTTGACGATGCCGTCGCCGTTGAGATCGGCATCCTCGTCTGCCGTCTGCAGGGCGTCTCGAAGGAGTCTCAGATCCGCCACCGACACCTCACAGTCGTTGTCCAGGTCCGCATCGCATCGATTGCCGATGCCGTCGCCGTTGCTATCGCGCTGATCTGGGTTGCGTGCGAAGAGGCAATTGTCATTGAACGCGTTCACGCCGTCGCCGTCGCAGTCCCCCTCCAGGGCGAGGGTGTACTGGGGGCGCAATAGTGACTCGGCCGAGGCGATCAACACACCATCTTCGTACCTTTCGATGAGCACAGTCGCTCCGGGCTCGAGGCCTGCGATGACGCCCACGCGGTAGTGAATGCCGTCCGCGGCGAGGATCGTCTCCTCGACGCCGGTGGAGAAGTCGCTGAGAGTGAGCGTGTCGAGGCTGTAGGTCCACGCAGGATGGCCACGCGGCACGCGGACCAATGGGTTGAGCACTCCGTCGCCGAGTACGGGATCGGAATAGACTAGCGACGCACCTGCGATCAGGCTCAGGCGCAGGTCGTAGAGATCCTCCGCCTGCGCTTCGTCGCAACTAAGCGTTGTCCAGTCGAGTACGATCTTGCTGATGCCGTCGATGCCAGGTGTTTGCAGGTCAAGTACCGTCGTGTAGCGGTTGCGCGCAGGCAGTTCGACATCGGTCAGCGAGATCTTAGTGATGAAACCATCGAGATCCCCTGCCTGCTGGTTCTGGAGGGGATTTACGGTCGGGAAGTCCGCAGATCGCGTACCGCCCGTGACGTAGGCATTGCGGTCAGC
This sequence comes from Pseudomonadota bacterium, assembly GCA_039815145.1. NCBI lineage: Bacteria > Pseudomonadati > Pseudomonadota > Pseudomonadota bacterium. Next base: position 13,576 of record JBCBZW010000121.1, on the reverse strand, counting down.
GTCGATGACCAGACCCCAGGAGATGATCTCATTATTCTCGCCGCCTAGCAGCGTTGAGAACAGTAATTCGCGAGCCGACGGGTCGAGTACCGCGAGAAAGCCCTCGCTAACGGAGGCGAATACTTGCTGAATGGGCGACCCGATGGGGCCCGCCTGTACGGCGACGCTGCTCACGCTGTCCAAGGCTCTTGCAGGCAGGGAGCCGTCCGTGAGCGGTAGTCGTTCGGCGGCGCCGTTCAGGTACTTGTAGTGCCACGCGTCTTGCTCGCCCACCGCCAGCAGCGTAAAGGGCTCGCCGCCGAAGGAGGGTGAACTCCTCACGTCGAACGTCGTGGTCGGCTCGGGATCCAACGTGATGGGAGCGCCGAAGCTGCCGGTACCGTCGTTGAGGTAAAGGCGGTTCGGTGCACCATTGTTACCGACGAACAGATCCACATCGCCATCCGCATCGACGTCCACCACGCGAATCGCACGCGTTGGGTCGGCCTCGTTGTCGACGAAGGTCGCTGGCAAGAAGCTGCCGTTGCCGGCATCGCTGAAGTAGACCGCATTGGGCTGGAGATCATTGCCCTCGACCAGGTCTTCGAAGCCGTCGCCGTTTACGTCTGCAAAGGCGAGGGCGGTGGTCGCGGTGTTTTCACTGCCCGGGAATGCGGCTTCCTCCTCTGCGAAACCGTCGGCGCCGGCGCGGTGCAAGAAGTTGGGTGCCAGGTAGTTGCCGATCGCGAGGTCCGGATCTCCGATGTTGTCCCCGGCGATAGCACGCGTATCCCGCGCTTCGCTGGCGAGCGCAATCGGCAGGGGTAAGGTCTGCAGGGGGTCATCGCCCAGGAACACGACCTGCGCGGGCGTATCTTCGTCGGCGAACGCGATCGCCACTTGGCCGAGCTCGTCGCGTACGAATACCGCGGCTATCGCTTGAGTGTTTGCGCTTTCCGATCCGAAGTCCCAGCTCCTGACCACCGTGTCCCCAGCATCGTCGTCCAGAAGGTAAAGGCGGTTAACGCCGTTGTTGGCAGCGGCCACGACGGTATAGAAGTCGAGTGTGAGTTCATCGACGTAGGTGGACGTACCGAGATCGTTCGTGTCCAGTGCTTCATCGATCACGACGTTGCCGTAAGCGCCGCCGCCCGTTCGCTCCGCTTGTAGCGGACTGGCCAAGGGGAAATCCAGGGATTCGGTGGTACCCGCCACATAGATCAAGCCGTCTTCGCCCACTTGCACCGCCCAGGCGTCTTCCGCGTCATTGCCTCCGATCAGCGTGGAAGCGAGCAGGTAGCTGCCGTCGGCGGAAACACGGGCGAGGTACCCGTCTTCATTTCCGCCGAAGTCGCGCTGGAAGGCCCCGAACGTGGTGGGGAAGTCATCGGACCCCGTCGTGCCGGAGACCAGTCGCGAGCCATCCGCCAACAGGCGAATCTGCTGCGCGAACTCGTAGTTTGTGCCGCCAAGGTAGGTGGAAGACAGAATCTCCGTGGCATCCGGCGACAGGTGGGTAACGTGTACGTCGTAGTTACCCGCGAGTTCACCCTGGTAGGCATCGGCGGTGACCGGGAATTCGTTCGATCGCGTGAAGCCCACGACGTGGAGGCTGCCATCCTCCGCGAGAGCGACATCGCGCCCATTGTCACGCTCTTCACCGCCAAAGCAGGTGGCGAACTCCAGGGCGCCCTGCGGGCTGTATTTGGCGATGAAGGCGTCGCCCACGAAGGAGGCGAGCTGATCGGCTTCGAGGCAGGCGCGACCGTCGATCTCATGGGTCGCAGGGAAATCCGGGGCCGACGTCTCACCGGTCACGTAGATGTGGTCGTCGGCGTCGACGACCAGCCCGCGTGCCCATTCATAGCCGAATTGTAGCTCGATGAGATCCAGGCCCCCGAGGAAGGTCGAGAACACGAAGCCGTCGCCGTTGCTGGTGAGCTTGCTGACGAATACGTCCGAGTCGAACAGGCCGCCCCCCGCGAAAGTCGTCTGGGCCGCTGCGGCGGTCGGAAAGTCTGGCGATGCCGTGTACCCGGTGATGATCGGGTTGGCGTTGCTGTCGAGGGCGATCTGCCATGGTTCCTCATCGTTCTCGCCGCCGATGAAAGTGGCGAACTCGAGTGCCTGGCCATCGGGTGTCAATCGTGCGACGTAGATGTCCAGGCCGCCTGAGGCTTCGCCGGGGGGCAAGCCGTCCTCGGTGGGGAAATCGACAGAGCTGGTGTCGCCGGTCACGAAGATCGATCCGTCGGGGCCGATCACGAGGTCGTTGCCAGCGTCCGTCGCACTGCCGCCCAGGAAGGTGGACAGGGTGATCTGCGGATCTATCACCAGTTCGTGGTCCGCGTCGTGTCGGGCCGTTCGAAAGGCCAGGGCACCCCCGCTGGTCTGGATGAAAGACCCTGCGACAGGGTGTAACTCGCCGTCGATGCGCTGGAAGACCGTTGGCGCGCTGTGCGTCATGGTGGCGTGTTCCGCGCGCAGTTCCAGCTGGCCGTCTTCGCTGATGCGCACGTCGTCCACGTGATCGAAGCTCAGCCGTACGCGGCTGGGGTCGCCGCCAGCCCCCACGACGAAGTCGTAGCGCAGCGTGTTGCCGTCGATGCGGTAGATCACATCTATCTGTGGGTAGACGTTGGCGAACCGCACTTCCCCGAAGTGCGGTACGTCGGTGATCCACTCGGTTGCATCGCCCTTGAGGTAGTGGCTTTTCCCGGGAAGTGCCTGCGCGGATCGTAACGGCGCTTCCGTACTGGCACCCGCGAAGCGCATGGTGACGATGCCGCGCTTAGGCGCTGCCTTGCCATCGCCCTCGTTATGTTTGGGAAAGGGCGTTAGGTAAAGGAACTCGGCCGAACCAGCGGTCAGTCTCGCGGAGTACTGTCGAGTCCTTGCAATGTAAGCGTACCGCGCCTCGGTCTGGCCTTGGTTGAGTTCCAGGTAGGCAAGGGGATCGCTGGGCGCAGGGGCAAAGGCGCTCGCCGTTGTCGCGGCGATGGCCGATACCATCAGGCCCCAGCGCGTGAAGCGACGAACCCGGTGATCGCGTGGGGAGAAAAGCGTTTGGCATGCGCCGTTCTGCGCGGGCTTGAGGGACATCCATTTCACCTTGATGTAGTTAGGTAACAGATGATACTCCGTAGAACCGTCGGTGTTGTAGATACACTGCTGCGCTTCTATGGCGTAACTCGACCTAGTGAGCCGAGGGCTCTGTGCTTCGCACTCAGGGGCCGAAGGCGTGCTCGCTTGATGGAGCGTCAATCAGGTTCTTGCGGCGAAGCGATAGCGCTGCCTAGCGCGCAGATCGCGTACGCCTCGCGCTTCCGTTAGCCCATTCATCGAATTGGCGGGCGGGACTTCCCCTAGGCACCTTCAGGTCTCTGTGCTTGGGTGCTTGTTCGCCCGTCCATCCGTATCATAGACAGATGATCGATCAGCTTATCTTTATCTTGACCGCTGGGTGCATCTTCGGACTGATTCGCGGATTTTACTGGCTGTCCAAGAGGGATGCTGCGAGCGTCTGGCCCGAGGTGATCGGCGAAGTGCGCGAAGAGGCTCCGGGCACCACCTTCGAATCGCTCCAGAGCGGGCTGCTCAACAATGATTCTGATCACTACGTCTACTGGACGATAGAGGGTAAGGAGTATCGGAAGCGGTTGTGGGACGAGGCTTCGGTCGCCATTGGCATGTTCAAGGTGTGGCGACGGACCCCTGAGCTTGGACCGATGACGATCAGGTGCAACCCGGACGACCCTTCCCAGGCCTTTACAGCCCAGGAAGCGCGCATCTGGAAGGAGCCAGTGATCTGGGCGGTCGGGGCGGGTGTGGTCGCCGGGATCCTGGCGCTCATCACCTAGCGCGCGGATGGCTCGATCATTCGTACAGCGGAGTAACGCAACGGCTCCTCACGGCCGCCGCACCACGGCGATACCCTCACCGGACGCCCACTGGGATACGTCCTGCCCCTGGAGAGCAACGGCCATGAGGCTCGGGAACTGATCCGGGGTACAAGCGAACACCGGGCACCCCAGGCCCGCGATGATGCCGGCGATGTCGCCGTCGTAGGAGGGATGGCCATCGTCGGACAGGGCGAGGAGGGTGATCACGTTGACGCCCGCCTGCACCAGCTGCTCGACCCGTTGCACGAGCTCCTGCGCATCACCGCCTTCGTACAGATCGGTGATGAGTACCAGGTGGGTCTTCGACGGTTGTCGGACCAATCCCTCGCAGTAGGCCACCGCCTGGTTGATGTCCGTGCCGCCGCCGAGCTGTACGCCGAAGAGCACGTCGACGGGGTCTTCGAGTTGCTCCGTCAGGTCGACGATGCTGGTGTCGAAGCACACGAGCTTGGTGGCGATGCCCGGTAGCGAGGCCATGACGGCCGCGAAGATGGCGCTGTACACCACCGACGTGGCCATGGAGCCGGACTGATCGACGCAGAGGATGACCTCTTCCAGATCCACCTGACTGCGCGACCGGCGCAAGCTGCCAAGCAGGGTCTCCGGCACGACGGTGCGATAGTCCGGTTGGTAGTGGCGTAGGTTGGCGCCGATCGTGCGTGGCCAGTCGATGTCGCGCATGCGAGGGCGTCGCGTGCGGCGGCTGCGATCCAGGGCGCCGCGCAGGGTCTGCTCGGTCTTCTGCGCCAGGCGCGCCATGAGCTCGTCGACCACCTTGGCGACCACCTGGCGTGCCGTCTCCTTGGTCTGCTCCGGGATGGTACCTGAGAGACTCATCAGGTCTGCCACCAGGTGGATATCCGCTTCCATGGCGGCCAGAAACTCAGGCTCCATCAGCATGCGCTTCAAGCCCAGGCGTTCGAAGGCGTCGCGCTGAACCACTTGCACCACCGGGGTGGGGAAGAACTCTCGGATGTCGCCTAGCCAGCGCGACACGCGCGGGGCGGAGGCGCCCAGGCCGCCGCGTCGCCGTGAGCCGGGCTCTTTGCCGTAGAGCGCGCTGAGGGCGCTGTCGAGGCGTCGGTCGCGTGGCGAGAGCTTCACGTCGTCGTTATCGACGCCGAGCAGCAGGCGCCAACGGCGGGCGCGTTCGCCGTCATCACTCATCGCGACTGACTCCCAACAGACTGTTCAACAGGGGAAGGGCGCGGGCAAAGGCGGCGTCGGCGGCGGCGTCCTCGCCGATGTGAGTAGCGCCTTTGCCACTCGTGCCGCTACCGCGCGTGATGAGATCCAGGAGTCGCCTGCGCAGATTCGCGTCGAAGTTGCTGAAGGCGCGTCGCATCATCGGGATCAACTCGAGGAAGGTGTCCTCATCCTGGGCGGTCAGCCACCCGTCGACGAGGGTGAGGAGCGTGTCGTCGAGGAGCAGGACGTCGCCATGCTCGCCCAGAAAGCCCTCCAGCCAGCGGCCGGCTTCGTCGATCGCCGTGGCGGGCGATAGCGCCTGGGACAGGGCCTTGGCGGTGGTCGCGCTGTCGTCCAGTTCGTCGTCGTAGCGCAGGCGAGCGCTCAGGCCACGAACGCCTGGGGCGCCGTTGCGATCATCGCGCAGGCGGCCCAGGGCGTCGCGCCAGCGCACCAGTAGCGGCTCGTCACCGACCAGGGCGATGCTGCGATGAAAGGACCTGATCGCTGTACAGGCCTCCTGATCACCTTGGGCGTCGAGGCCGTGGATGCCGTAGTCGATGCCTGCGATCACTTCGACCGCAAGGCTGTCGATGAGGCGATCGAGGGCAGCCGTTGGCAGCTGACGGGCCGATCCGTAGCGCTGAACCTCCACCATTGGGCTCAGGGCTTGCATCAGCACGAAGACATCGTTGGTGTCCACGGCCACGGCCTGGAGCCTGTCGATGATGCGCTCGGCGGCCTCGGGGAGGTCTGACAGCAAGCAATGGCGCACGAGCTCAGCCAAGGCCAGGCAGTCGCTGACCTCGTCGGCGTGTGCGGTTGCTCGCGCGGCGGCGGCTTGCGCGATGGTCGGGCCGTAGAGGGTGGCCTCGGCCAGCTTTACGGAGTGCTCCGGCTCCCACAGCAGGCGCCACACTTCGCGGAACGTGCCGCGACCCGCAGCGGCATCCAGCAACTCGCCCCAGGTGACCTCGAGTAGCACGAGGCGGTGGAGGAGCGTGGACTTCGCCAAGCCCGCTTCGGTGCGCAGATCGAGGCTGATGTCCTTGGGGGTGGCCTCGGGCTTCAAGCGCAGGCGCTTCTGTTGGCGGGTCAGGTCGGCTTGCAGGGGTGGCTGCGGGGCAGACTCGTCCACTTCGCCAACGCGTTCGCCGATCACCAGCTGTTCCTGCACCAGGCGGTACATCACCTCGTCGCCGTGGCAAAGTGTAGCGAGGCTGGCGTCCTGCAACTCGGTGAGTCCCGGCACGGGGAGCTCGCGCAAGGCGGCCAGATTGACGGCCAACCTAACCGCTTCAATCACCGAGGCGGTGGCTGCGGCCACGCCGGATGCGCGCAGTAGCTCCGCTGCCTGGGCTTGCCAGTGGGCGGCCAGCGTGACGACGTCTCCATCGGCTAGGCGCTGCCACAGGTGGCGATACCAGCCGGGGGACAGTACGCCGGCGCCGTAGCCGCTGGCGTAGGCCAGGCGGCGATCGGTCCAGGGCACCCAGCACCCTTCCACGTTCACTCGTTTTCGCCCTTTGACCAGGGCGCGATCCTGGGCGAGGGAGGGACGCTCGAGGAGCGCTGGTGCATGCCAGGCGCCGCAGATGAAGGCGACCGGGCCGTCGCTCTCCTTCTCCACCTGACGCAGGCGTAAGCGCATGAACGCTTCACGCGCGAGTTCCCGCGGAGGGATCTCATCGGCGCTCTCGCGCACGCTGGCCATGGCCTTGGTGATCGCTTCGAACACCGAAGGCGCATTGACGGACTGCTCCACCAGAGCGTTCCACCAGGCCTCACCGTCTGAATGGCCGGCGGCCGTGGCGAGCGCCTGCAGGGGATCCTGTTGTAGAAGGACTTGCGTTGTGTCCTGCTCGGTGTCTTCAGGCACGGAGCCCGTATCGGCGTCTTCTGACTCGGTGGTCTCTTCCGGTTCGGGCGGCAGTTCGAAGGGTTGGTCCACGAACTCGACCGGCACCTCGTGGCGCAGGGCCCAGCGCATCGCTTGCCACTCTGGCGAGTACTCCGCGAAGGGGTAGAACCTCGCCACCTCGGGTTGACCTTTGGGGTACACGAGGAGGGCGATCGGGGGGGCCATGCCTGGCAGGGTGGCGAGGCTGATCAGGTCACTCGCCTCCGGGGGACCCTCGATGAGCACGTGTGCAGGCGCGAGGGCATCGAGAGCGCGTACCAGGCTGGCGGCGCTGCCAGGGCCGTGGTGGCGGATGCCGAGGATGTGAACCGGTGCGGGCACCCTCAGAGGACGTCCCGCATGGCGCTGTAAAGATCGGTCCATTGCTTGCGCTTGCGGACCACAGTCTCGAGATACTCCTGCAGGACGATGGCGTCCTGCACCGGGTCCTTGACCACGGCGCCGACCAGGTTGGTGGCGAGGCTCTCTGCATCGATTACGCCATCGCGCAGATGCGCACCCTCGGACCAGGCGCCGATCGAGACTGCGATGGCCTCCGCGGTCGAGAGGGTGCCACTCGGTGACTTGAGCTTGAGCTTGCCGTCGAGGGTCTGCCCTTCGCGGAGTTCGCGGAACATGGAGACCACGCGCATGATCTCCTCCTCCGGCGGCGCTGCACTCGGCAGTTCGAGCGATGCCCCAAGCTCGCCGACGCGCTTGGTCACGATGGCGGCTTCCTCCTCCAGGGTCGCCGGCAAGGGCAGCACCACCACGTTGAAGCGCCGCTTGAGGGCGCTCGACAGCTCATTGACGCCCTTATCGCGATTGTTCGCTGTGGCGATCATGTTGAAGCCGCGCACCGCGTTGATCGCGGAGTCGAGCTCGGGGATGGGTAGGATCTTCTCGGACAACACGGTGATCAGCGTGTCCTGCACGTCCGAGCCCATGCGGGTCAGTTCCTCGAAGCGCACCACGGTGCCGTCTTCCATCGCCCGCATCAGGGGCGTCGCCACCAGGGCGTCCCGCGAGGGGCCGTGGGCGAGCAGCTGGGCGTAGTTCCAGCCGTAGCGGATCTGGTTCTAGTCCGTGCCGGCGGTGCATTGGACCAGGCGCTGGGAGTCACCGGAGATCGCCGCGGCCAAGTGCTCGGATACCCATGACTTGGCTGTCCCCGGCACGCCGAGGAGCAGCAGGGCGCGGTCCGTCGCCAGGGTGGCGACCGCCGTTTCGATCAGCCGTCTGTTACCGATGTACTTAGGTGAGATCTGCGTGTCCCCCGCCTTGCCTCCCATGAGGTAGGTCACGGCGGCCCGGGGGGAGAGCTTCCAGCGCGCGGGTCGGTGCGCATCGTCGTGCTTGGCCAGGGCCTCGAGTTCGGCGGCGAAGCGTTGCTCCGCGGGCAGGCTCAGGCGCTCGTCGGTCATCGGGAGGTTCCTTGTTCTTGCGTCGCGTGGATGTCGATCAGCAGTTGGGCCAGCGTGAGCGCGGGTTCGCGCAGGGCGAGAGCGCTTGCAGCGAAGGTATCCTTAAGGCGAGGTAGGGAGGTCGCGGGGAGGATGCAGATCAACTGGCACAACACATGGGCCCAGATCTCCACGTCCTCCTCGTTGTGTGAGAGCAGTCGTTTCAGTGGCTTGCCCCCGAGCACGCTGTCGGCCAGGTCCTGTGGCAAGGTCTGGCGCAGATCCGTGTACAGGACGTCGACCAGGGTGCCGTAGGTGCGGATATCGTTGTCGTGCACCTGGCTGGCGAAAATCGACAGGACGGTGCCCGCCTGGTCGGCGGTCAGGCTGGCCAGGGCGTCGCGATGCTCGCCCACATGCGTCACGAAGTCGCTCGCATACCGCGCGCCCAGCGCCTGCGCCAGCGCAAATTCGTTGCGGGCGATCAGCCTTAGGGTGAAGCGCACGGCTAGGGTGGCGTTGTTGAGTCCGCGGCAGAAGTCCTGCGGCCCCAGCCCCAGGTGCTCGGCGAGGCCTAGAGGGTCGACCGCATCGAAGGTCTCGGCAAACCACTCGTCTCGGCGCCTTCCCTTGAAGGCCTTGGGGGTAATCACTGTGATCTTCACGCCACCGGTGAGCGTGCGCTGCACCTTCAGGTGGGTGCTCACCTCTTCGGCGCGCGCGCGGTAGGCCGCGGTGCCAGGTAGCTGGGCCAGCAGTCGATCGGCGATCGCGCGCACGGACTGGGCGCGATCCGCACTGGCCTTCTCCAGCAAGGGAACGTCATCCTCGCTCAGGCCCTTTGCCAGCGTCGCCAGGAGCTTGCCGCGGGTCGCCGCCGTATCCCGGGTCAATACCTCTTCGAGCAGCGCACGCGCCCGTTCCGGCGCGTCGCTGCGCAGCTTCAGGAGTAGTGCCGCCCGCGTGCCGGGAGTGTCGTCCCACCAGCGCTCGTCGTCAGTCGCCGGATCGCTCGGGTCGGGCGCGGCGCCGGTGGTTCGCCGTTGCTTGAGCCAGTGCCTCGCTGCGCGGTCTAGGCGGCTCGGGTCCGCCTGCATCAATCCGGCGAGCTCGGGGTAGTCGAAGGGGTGCAGGGCGAGGCCCGCCTGGTGAAGGGCGTCCAGCACGCGCAGGGCCGCGGCGTCGGGCAGCTCGTAGGCGCTTCTTGCCTTGAACAGGCGCACCAGGACTTGTCGCTGGACGGGATCCACCAACGCGCTTGCCACCGGCAGCGAGGTTGGCGGTAGGCGTAGCGCGCCCGGGCGCAGCTCATCGAAGCGCGAACGCGCGGCGAGCAGCGATAGGGCGTCCAGATCCACTTGATCCGCGCCGAGTCCGAGGATGAGCTGGCGCCGCCACTTCTCCCGCTCCCCTAGCCAATCAACCACTGGACGATCCCCACCAGGGGCCGAGGGGCGTGGATGCGGCGATGGGGGTGAGATAGCGCCCGTCGTATACGCCGTAGACACCGATGGGGTCGAGGCCCGCCAGCGTCGACACATCCTCGGCGTGGTCCGGGTGCACGCGAACCGCGCTTCCACTGTCCGACGGTGGTGAATGAAACCAGTAGCTCTCCTGCTCGTCGTGGTGCAGGGTGGCGCTGTGAAAGGCCAGGGGCCAGCGCCTCAACCAGGGATTGCGCACCAGGCGATCTCGATAGGTGTCCAGGGCCAGGCGCAGGTCGCTCGGGGGCACGGGCAAGGTGCCGTCGTCCTCGCACTGCCCCTCCGTCGCGCCACGATGCTCTGCCACCAGGGCGACCAACGGCGTCGGCGAGGGGTAGAAGGCCAGCGTTGCGTCCAGCGTCTGCCCGCGTGCGTACGCCGGCGCCGCCTTGGCGGCCATGGCTGCGGGCACGAACTCCAGCAAAACGGCCGTCTGCGGCGGATTCTCCGCCTGGGTCTCCAGGCACAGAAGCCAGGTCTCGAAGCGCACCAGATGGTCGGGTTGGGACTCGTAGCGCAAGCCGAGCACACGCCAGCGACCGGATACGCGCTGGGCGTCCGCGGCCTCGAGCAGCTCGTCGCGGGATTGGGTCCAGCCGACGAGGCGACGCAGCTCCGCGCGCAGGGGTGAATCGAGGTCCTGCTGTCGACGGTATGCGCTGGCCAGCAGGTGCAGTTCGCCGAGGAACTCGATCAGCAAGTCCGGGCGTTCCGGCTCGGCCGTCTCGAAGTACTCGCTCGGGAAGGCCTCGAGGCGTTTGGCGATACCGCCGGCCTTGGCGTCGACCAGGCGGCGCGCCAGCATCAGGCACTGCTGGGCGGCGCTGGTGGGGAAGGCCGCCAGTCCCTCCTGCGACACGTCGCCGATCCAGCGGTCGAGCTCATCCAGGCCGGCGAGGATGCTGGCCTCCCGTTTGGCCCGATTGCGCTCCCGCGCCTTGGCGGCCTGTTCGGTCCGTTTGTCGTCTGAGATCTCTTCAGCAGGCGTCGCGCTGGCGAGCTTCGGGCGTTCGCCTTTGGGCTTGTCAGCCTTGGCGGGGGCGGGATTGCCGCCGCGCTGACGCCTGCGCGTCAGCCACTCCTGCGCCCCCGCGGGGATGGTGTCGCTGCTGAAGCGACCCGCTTCGTCCGCGAACCACCACATCAGGGCAAGGGCGTGTTTGCACGGGAACTTGCGGCTCGGACAAGAACACTTGGCCACGAGGTCCTGCAGGTCCACCGCCACGCGGTAGGGGGCCGCGCCCGATCCCTGGCAATCCCCGAAGATGGCGTTGGCCTTTTCATCGACACCGAGTACGGGCCACTTGTTGGCCTTCAACAACTTGCGTGCGGCGTTGAGCGACGTCTGGTCTGGGGCGACCTGCTCAATCTGTGCGTGGGTTAGGGGCATGCCTTCGCTGCTGCGTGGGAACCTGTGTGTCGATGCCCCTCCGCTGGCTCACCGGGGGCAGCGGGTATGATACTGCGGTGAAGTTGATCTTCGTCTACAACGCGAATGCGGGTTGGCTCAATTCGGCATGGGACAGTGCGCATAAGTTGCTCTCGCCGAGCACTTACAAGTGCTCGCTCTGCGCCATCACCCACCACCCGCTGGGGATGAGGCTCGCCTGGTCTGCCTTTGTCGATGAGCTGGGACACGAGGTGGAGTTTCTGCACCGGGATGAGGCGGCGGCCCGGTATGCGGTGAGCGGCATCGCGTGGCCCGCCGTGTTGGTGGATCAAGCCGGCGAGGTGAGCGAGTGGCTTGGCGCCGAGGCGCTGAACCAGGCCGAGACGCTCGAAGACCTGCAACGCCTGATCCGAAAGCGACTCGCGAATCACGAGCCCTAGGGGCTCGCGATTCACTCAGAATCTGCTGCCGCGTTGGCCTCCCGCATCAGCGTGTATGCCTCGCCCGACGGCACCACCAGGCGCATGCCTACCACCTCATCGCCTTCGCTCAGAAATTCCATGGTGATCGGCGCCACCTTCAGGAAGAATTCGGTAGGCGATGATGCGAACAGCGGGGAATCGCCGCTGCCGCCCGCGACCCGCCCCAGCAAGCCGCTCTCACCCAGGGTGACGGTGATGGGCGACTCTCCCATGTATACGCCCACGTACCGCGTGAGGATCTCGCGGGGGACGCTCACCTCCTCACGTTCGATCGCGCGATAGCCGCGAGGCACCGGCTCCGCGAGCACATCCCACGCGTAGGTGCGCTGAACGCGCTTGGCGATCTCCTCGATGAGCTCCCCACCATTGTCAGAATTGGTCATCACGGCCAAGCCATAGCCCTTGGAGACGTGGGCGACCACGCGGGCTCGGAATCCCCAGTTCGCCCCGCCGTGGGAGAAGTACCAACCCTGGCCGTCTTGCTCGATGGAAAAGCCGACGGCGAAGGGGCCGACGCCCACCGGCGTGATCATGCGACGCGCGTGGTCGCTATCGAGCACGCGGTTGGACGCCCCCGCGACCGAGCGCTGCACGTCGATGGCGAAGGCGGCAAGATCCGATGGCGTGGTCCACAGGCCGGCGGCGGCGAGTTCAGGGTAGACATGCCACGGGGCGTCCTTGGGTGCCCCCTTGGACGAGTGGGCATGCGCCGCCTTCTGCGCCCATGCGGGCGGTAGCGGTTGCTCGAAGGTGCTGTCGGCCATTCCCAGTGGGGTCAGCACGCGCTCCCGCATGAGTTGGGCGAAGGGCATCTTGCGGGCATCGCTCAACACGAGCTGCTGCAACGTGACCCCGCCGCCCGAGTACTCGTAGGCTACGCCGGGCTCGCGCTCCATGAAGATTCTCGGGACGTTGGACGGGTCGCCCCCCTCGAGTATCTGGATGGTCGTCGGTAGCGCCTCGCCCGGGGCGTAGCCTGGGAAACCGAATGCATCCCCTAGGCCCGAGGTGTGGCTCATCAGTGCGGCGGGGGTGACGGCACGCTGCTGGGTCTTACCCTCGCCGTCGAGCTGCCAGGAGGTGAGAATCTCGTTCACGTCCTGGTGCAGGCCGAACTTGCCGTCCTGCACCGCCTCGAGGCTGGCCATCGCCGCGACGGGCTTGGAGATGGACGCCGCCTGGAAGAGGGTGTGCGTGTCGACGCGCCGTCCCGTCTCCACGTCCGCCACCCCGTAGCCCTTGGCCCAGTGCAACTCACCGTTCCAGATCACCGCTACGCTCGCGCCGGGCACGCCGAGTTCTTCCAGCAGATCCTCGATGGCGTGGGCGCCAAGGCCCTCCGCATGTTCGCCCGACTGCGCCCCCTCGATCGCCTGGCGTGCCGTGGTCGGGGTAATCGCGTGCGCGCCTGGGGACGCCAGGCAGGTGACGATCGCCACCACCAGGGAGAGTTGCGGTAGTCGCGAGAATCGGGGGGATGGATGCATCGGTGGCGCTCTCTGTTCAAGAGCGATCAAGGTGCCATGTGACGTTCGATAGTGCCAGCGCCGTTCGGCAGGCTCGCTCATGCGTCGGGGCATCCGCCGCCGGTGCAAACGGCGGCGGTGCCTCGGGTCGTCAAGGTGCTGGAGTGACTCGAATGCGGGACGCTTCGTTCACATCATTGTTAGGATCCTGCAGCAACCCCGCTGGGAACCGCACGGCCAGCGGCTCGCCCCGAACGTTCAGGCAAAGCTCGTGGTTGTTATCGCCATCGTTCAAATCCCCGATCGCGGAGGGGCGGACGAAGGCTACGCTGCCATCCGCCAAACGCATGGCGACCGAGTAGCGTCGCCATTCCTGCGCCGT